>CANGIH010000094.1 GCA_947453875.1 Planctomycetaceae bacterium
AGGTGGCAGGGCACGTCATCCACTGCCTGCCGGCACCGCCAACGATGCGACTGTTTCCCTCCGATCGCTACACACTGCCGCTCCCCGCGGGGCATCGCTTCCCGGTGGAGAAATACCGGCTCCTCCGCGAGCGGCTCGAGCGGCATGCCGCCGCCGGGGAGCCGCTTGAATTCATCGAGCCGCACGCCGCCACCGATGAGGAGCTCCTCCGCGTGCATGACCGGGCGTATGTCGGCCGTGTCATGGCCGGCACGCTCTCTCCGGCGGAGGTGCGCCGGATCGGCTTCCCCTGGAGCGAGCAGCTCGTCGCCCGTTCGCTGCGGAGCACCGGGGCCGCCGTCGATGCCGCGGCTGCCGCACTCGAAGATGGCGTCGCCGCCAGCCTCGCCGGTGGCACCCATCACGCCGGCAGCGACTTTGGCGAGGGCTATTGCCTGTTCAACGACACCGCCGTGGCCGCCCGCGAGATGCAGGCCCGCGGCGCGGTCAGCCGGGTGCTGATCCTCGATCTCGATGTCCATCAGGGGAATGGCACCGCCCAGATCTTCGCGGGCGACCCGTCGGTGTTCACCCTGTCGGTGCATGGCGAACGCAACTTCCCCCTCCGCAAGCATCCCGGCTCGCTCGACATCGGCCTCGAGGATGGCGCCGACGACGCCACGTATCTCGCTGCGGTCGATGCGGCCCTCGATCGGTCACTGGGCCGTTGGTGGGCCGATCTCATCCTCTACATCGCCGGCGCCGATCCCTTCGAAGGCGACCGGTTGGGGAGGTTGGCGGTCAGCCGCCAGGGGCTCCTCGAACGCGACCGGAGGGTATTGGCGGCGGCCCGGGATGCGGGGACGCCCGTGGCAATCGTCTGCGGGGGAGGGTACGCCGCCGACGTCGCGGCGATCGCCGAGATTCACTCCGCCACGATGCTCCTGGCGGCTAAAAGTCCGAATGTTCGTGGGAAAAGGCGGGAATGACAGGCGGGATTCGCTGCCGGGGCTGGCGGCGACAGGGAGCGTCGTGGCAGCCAAAAGGGGCGGTTTGGCGGCCGACTCCGGCTTGCCCGTCCTGTGAACAGACCGTAATCTTCCAAAGGCATCAGTGGTTGTTTCGGGGGGCTCTCTCGGCCTGTGTCTTGGATGTGGGTGGGCATTCGTTCCCCCCCTTGCCGGTGAGTCCGCGTTGCCCTTCATCACGTGCTGATGCTTCTTTCCGGCGTGTCATTCATTCCTTCAAGCTGGAGATTCGTCATGAGTGCCCTATTGAATCGTGGAGGGTTCGTCGCCACATGGCGTCGAACCGCCTCCAAAAGCCCGCGCTCGTCGCGGGGGTTCACGCTCGTCGAGTTGCTGGTGGTGATCGCCATCATCGGCACGCTCGTTGGCCTCCTCCTTCCGGCGGTGCAGTCGGCCCGTGAGGCGGCCCGACGGACGAAGTGTGTCAACAACCTCAAGCAGTTGGGCATTGCCACCCACAACCATCACGACACCCGCCAGTTTCTCCCAACGGGTGGATGGTGGTGGGGAGCATGGTCGTTCAACAACGGCCGTCCCGCTTCCGGCGTCAACCAGTTCGCCGGCTGGGGCTACCAGATCCTTCCGTTCCTCGAGAACGAAGCGCTCTGGCTCGGCAACGGTGCCAAGGATGTCGACGGCAACGGCTCGATCGCCGACTGGGAGCGTTTTTATCTCGCCCGTGGCACGCCTGTCGGCCAGTACTTCTGTCCGAGCCGCCGGAGCTCTTCCGACGGCGTGAAGCAGGCGGGGGAGTGGTACGGCTCGCCGTTCTCCGGTGGCAACGCCCCTTATGCCCAGACCGACTACGCCGGCAACAGCCTCGATACCGGTGACAACTGGCTCGGCGGCGAAGGGGCTCCCTGGCATCCGGAGGGGGACGGGCCGATCTTCAATGTCGATGGCAACAAGCCGGTCGATCTGCGGAAGGTGGCGACGTTCGCGAGCGTTCGTGACGGCACGACGAACGTCATCCTCCTCGGTGAAAAGGCCCTCGACTCCGACAACTGCAAGTCGAACATGTGTGGCGACGACAACGAGGGCTACACCGCCGGCTGGGATCACGACACGATGCGGCACACCGGCTTCGTGCCCCAGTCCGACGCCGACCGGTCGGGCAGCTGGTACGGCGACGGCCGCTTCGGTGCCGCCCACCCCGCGACCGTCAACGTGCTGATGTGCGACGGTTCGGTGAAGGGGGTCACCTACAACATCAGCGAGACGATCTGGCGCCGGATGGGCCACCGCGACGACGGAAAGTTGGTGGACTACTGATGATCAATGCATCTGCTGGCTGCGGTGGGATGTCGCGGAAGTCTCTGCTGTCGATCGTCTGCCTGCTCGCGGGGGCCGTGTTGCTCCCGGGCTGCGGGAAGTCGGGCAGCAAGACCGAGCCGGAGTTCAAGGTCAGTGGCAAGATCCTGCGGGGGGGGAATCCGCTCCCGCTCGATCCGGTGATGGCGAAGGCCAAGGCGGCGATGGTGAACGTCAAGTTCATCCGCACCGACGGCAGCAGCGCCGATTTTTCCCAAACCGCGTTCGCCGACGAGGCGGGTGCCTTCTCGACGACGATCCCGAAGGGGAAGTACCGGGTGTCGGTCGTTCACATGAACGGCCGCCAGCCCGGCGACAACCTGCAGGGGAAGTTCGGCGAGCGGCAGTCGAAGATCGAGAAGGAGATCACCGGGGACACCGCCGATCTCGTCATCGAACTCAACGACTACAAATGACCTGCCACTGCGGATGACCTGCGGGCCCGTCCGCGATTCATCCCGGCGTGCAGGCCAGCGACATCGACGCGGCCCGGTCGGCACACGCCGGCCGGGCCGCGTCGTTTTGCGGGCGAGATCCCGGCCGCCCGGCGAGTGGACTCGTGGCACTTACTCGTCGTCGTCCGCGTCGGCCCCCTCTTCGCGGTCGGGGTCGTTCTCCTCTTCCTCTTCTTCCGAGGCGAAGACGAACGCCGCCCGGCGGGGAGCCGGCATCGGCGAATCGGGCCCGCGGACACTCCGCCAGACAATCTCATTAAGGAGGAGATCGTCGGCCGCATCCTCGACGGAGAAGTCCATCGCCAGCGACTCCCGGGCGCCCCAGGCGGCTGCGACATTCCTTTCGTCGAGCGATACATTCGCCGGCCGGCACTGGTAGGGATCGAGCACAGGCTCCTTCGTGAACGACCGGATCATCGGCAGGGCGGCGGCGTCGAATTGCGACATCGGCTCGAGCCCGAGGATCAGTTCCATCGTGCGGAGCATCGAGCTTGTCGAATACAGGCTCGAGTCTACGGCACCGGGCCTGGCCCAGGGGCTGATCACGAAGGCGATCGTGCGATGGGCGTCGATGTGATCGGGCCCGTTCTGGGCATCGTCCTCGACGACGAAGATCGCGGTGGTCGGCCAGAACTTCGACCGGCTCACCGCCTCGACGATCCGTCCGAAGGCGAGGTCGTTTTCCGCCATGAACGCAGTGGGGGTGAGCTTTCCTGGGCTCGAGCCGCTGGTGTGATCGTTGGGGAGGCGGACAATCTGCAGCCGGGGCATATCCCCTTCGCGCTCGAATCGCCGCAGCTCCTCGATGAAGCGGTCGGCCCGCTTGAGGTCGGAGTAGTCCTGGTCGAAGCTGCGGAAGAGCGGGTCGATCCGTCCCTCGAGCGCCTTCACCTTCGGCGTGCAGGGGTCTGCGGGTGTCTTGCCGTTGGCCACCCATTCGCCGTAGCTGCGGAAACTCACCCCCGCGGCGATCGCCCGGTCCCAGAGATAGCCGCCGGCGGGGCGGGCGGCGGCATCGAAGCTTCCTTCGGCGGGATAGGGGAATTTCTTGCGGCGGTTGTGGCCGTAGGAGAGGGGCCAGTTTCGTTCCACGAAGTCAGTGGCGTAGGCCCCCATGCTCCACTCGTGGCCGTCGGCGCTCACCTCGCTCTCGACGTAGAAATTGTCGAGGAGCACGAACTGCCTGGCGAGGGCGTGGTGGTTGGGGGTGACCCGCTCGGGGAACAGGCAGAGTGTCGGGTCGCCATGCCCCTCCGGCATGTCGCCGAGGACCTGATCGTAGGTGCGGTTCTCCTTGACGATGTAGATCACCTGTTCGATCGGGCTTTTGCCCCCTGTTGTCAGCGGGATCGGGTGGCCGTCGAGTTCCTCCGGCCCGAACAGGTCGTCGGCGTCCGGCGGCTGGCAGGCGAAGGCCCGCTCGGTCCACGCGGCAAGTTGCGGCGTGAGCATGCCCACCTCGGGAAGATCGATGACCGACACGGTGCCATCGAAGAGGCCACCGATGTAGTCGGGGGTCGGGGTGTCGGGATCGAAGCCCGGACGGGGGCCGTTGCGATTGGAGTCGGAGATGATCCCCTTGCCGTTGGCCACGAGGAGCCGGCGGCCATCGGCGGAGAGCCGGACGCAGGTGGGATACCAGCCGACGGGGATGAATCCGAGGCTGCGGGCGGCGCCTGGTTGCTCGACCTCCCACACCGTCAGGGCGTTGATGTTCGCGTTGGAGACGAAAAGCATCTCGCCGTCGGCCGAGATCGCCAGCGAATTCGGCGTGTTCCCCGGCGGTGCATCGGGTGTGAGCGTGGCCACGAGTGTCTCGGTGACCCTGCCCTCATCGAGGTCGATCACCGACACGCTGTTGCGGTTGGCGTTGGCCACGAAGAGTCTCTTGCCATCGGGCGACAGCACCATCTCATTGGGGTGCTCCTCGACGTCGATCCGGTCGACGACGCGCCATGCCTGGGTGTCGATCACCGCCACCGCGGCCTGGGCCCAGAGAGAGACATAGAGCCGCTGCCTCGGTTCGTCGAGCAGGCAGGTCCAGGGGTGCGGGGCGTCGGCGACGACCCGCTCGAGGAGGACATCGGCCCGCTTCGTGATCGACGGGTCGTCGGTCGTTGGCGCGGGCGCAGGGGCAGGCGCCGGGGCATCGGCACCGAGGAGGAGCTCGTCGATGATCGGGACTCCATCGGCGACTGCGAGTCGCACCCGGGAGACCGAATGCCCCCAGACATTGGCCGCGTAGAGGGTGGTCGCGCTCGAGTCGATGGTGATCCCGGCGGGAATGCCCCGCAGTTTCTCGTCGCGGAGCGGCAGCGCCTCGAGGGGCACAAGCGCCCCCGCTTCGAACCGGAAGGGAAGGATCGTCTCAGCGGCGCCGCCTGACACGTAGAGCCGATTCCCCGTGCTGTCGAATGCGAGGCCGTGGAAGGCCTCATCGACATGCACGCGGGAGAGCACCTTCCGCGACTCGATGTCGAAAACAACCAGTTCGTGCGGCCCGAAGCCGCAGTGGAGGACGATCGCATGGCGCCCGTCGGGGTGGAGGGCGATGTTGACGGGGAAATCCCCCACCTCTACCTGCTTCCCCACCGGCCGCAACGACCACTGATTGGGAAGGACGACCGATCCATCGGCCTGCGGGCCGGGCCGGCGGGGAGCCGGTTCGTCGGCCGCCGCCCGCAAAACGGGAGCCAGAAACGCAAGCCCTACCACGATCATGGGGAGGACACGGGGGGGGAACGCCGCGGCGATGCGCATGGTGGGCCTCCTGCGGGGATTGAACCGAGCCGTTGTACCCCGAGGGAAAACAGCGGGCGACCATCCTCGCGTGATTCTCATCACGCGGCCTGAAACGCCGGGCCGGGGATGCCGGATGGGGATCAGCGTTCGGCGTCCGCGTCGGGGATGAGCGACCGCCCCACGCCGGCGAGAGGCTCGAGCGTAGCGCGGAGGAAGCGGTAGCGGCAGTCGTAGGCACCGAGGAACAGCGCCTCCTGCCGTGGGGTCTGCCAGTAGTCGGAGAGCGACAGCCGGTCCGGTGCCCCCTTCCAGTCGATCCAGGGCTTTCCATCGACCGTCACCGTCACGCCGTCGGCGAGCACCGTGCAGACGATCTCGGCCGGCCTGTTCTTCTGGAACAGGTCGCCGCCGATCCGCGTCGGGTTGTCGGCGACATTGCGACCATCGACATTCTCCAGGGCGCTGACGCGTCCCCCGGCGTCACCAAAGCCGAGCAGGGCGAGGAATCGGCTCTCTCCGGAACGGAGGCCGATGGCGAGGCCATGCGGTTCGTCGAGCGGTTCGGCGATCACGGTCAGCCGGTAGGCGGTCGGCGGGGAGTAGGGGAGTTCGAGGCGGGTGCCAAATCCCTTGGGAGCGATGAGCTCATGGCGGCCTTCGGCATCGCTCTGCCGCCAATTTCCCGCAACGCCGTCGCGGACTGGATCGACAACCGCCAGCAGGTCGACGCTCTTGCCGATCTCGCCCGGAGGAACCGTCGGCGTGAGTGGAACACGGTCCGCAGGATCGACGTCGATGGGGGGCGGAGGAAGGGAGGGATCGATGCGGATCTGAAAGTAACCCCAGGCCGTTGGGCCTGCAGCAGGCTCCGAGCCGGGGTGCTGCGGCGCCTCGTTCCCGTCATCCCCTGCGGGCCTGGGGGCCGGGCTTGTCACGCGCCAGGCGACCGCGGAGGGGCGATCGAAGCTGCCGAGGGCCACGCGGCCCTCCCTGGCAGCCACCGGATCGATCGCGATTCGTGTCCAGGGGCCGCGGAGGCTCGTCTGCACCTCCACCCGCAGTCCATCGCGAACCATCTCGGCAGGTGACAGCCGCAGGCCGACAGGCTGACCAGGGCGCGGTACGGGTGGCTCGGGGGTGGCAGTGAAACGGTCGAAGACCGGATCGGCAGGTGGAGCCTCCCCCGCCGCGGCCGGGACGAACCCGAGCTTCCGCTTCTGGCCGGCTTCGATCCACGACTGGGCCAGGGCGCTGCGGTATTGCCCCTCGCTCATCACTGAGCCATCGGCCGGCTCCGGATGGGGCAGGCCGATGGCGTGGCCGATACCCTCGTGGTAGACGACACAGTCGCTCCCCCGGCAGGGGACACGCCATCCGTCGCCGCTGACGAGCCCCCAGCCGCGGCCGCGATCGGGGAGGTAGACCGCGCGGGATCCGCCGCTGGCGGCGCCTGGGACATGCAGCCCGCCGTCGGCGAGCGCCCCATCGAACCGCCAACCATCTCCGTCGGGCGACTGCCGGGAGAAGTCGTCGAGCGGCCTCCAGTTGATGTCGCTCAGCACAAGGAGCACGGGGAAGGCGCCGTCGGCGTCGTGCCCCACGTCGATCGCCTGATCGACCTCGCTGAGGGTGCGGAAGAAGGTGGCATCGCCGTCACCTGCGCGGAGCGTGGCGGTCGATGCGGTCGAGCGGAAGGGCTCGGGATGGATCGCGGTCACGACGCGTGAGCGACCGGCGAACTCGCGGTGATGGAAGCGGCGGACACGGTCGCAGAGCCACTCGACCCGCTCGCGCCAATCAGGGAGCGGCCGCCGGTCGGCGGGGACGAAGTAGACGACCGTCGCGCGGATCGTGTCGATCGGGTGGCGACCGTCCCAGGTGGTGAGCGGCGACGTTGCTGGAGGCGCCGGCTCGTCAGCGTCTGCCACCGTCGCGACGGCACCGAGTGAGAGGAAGAGTGCCAGAAGGAGGCGTGTCAGCGGCCTCGCTGCAAGGACCAAACGGACGAATCGTTGGGGTCTTGGCATGGTGGTGATCCTTTGCTTGCATTGCAGCAAGTCAATCGCTTGCAAGGGGGCAAGTATAGCGAGGAAATCTCTCGCGAACGTGGCACGGCCAACCGATGATGCGCTCAGAGTGGGCGTCGACGAGGATGCGGAGGTGTCGGAGATGGCGATACACCGAACATGCGCTCGACTGCCCGTGATCCGGTTTCTTTTGGCCATCGGTGTGCTCGTCGCGCTTCCCGGGTGCGATCACGACCCGAATGGGCCGGCGGCGATCACGGTCGTCGAAGAATCGCCCTACGCCCTGGACGAAGAAGGGCTCCTCGTCGTCCGCACCGATCTCGTGCCACG
>CANGIH010000095.1 GCA_947453875.1 Planctomycetaceae bacterium
GGAACGCTGCCGACGTTTCGATTCGGCCCCCCAGGCTCCATCGCCGGTGGCGGCACGGGCTCATGTCGAGGCCCGGTCGGTCGATCTTGCACAGGTGCGCCCGGAACTTGGCCATGCCACCAACGCCGTCTGCATCGTCGGCCGCCGCTGGCGGAGCCGTGGGCTGTATCTCGATCGCCGCGCGTTTCTCGTGTCGTACGATCCCGACACCGATTCCTCGGGCGACGTGCTCGTGCGGACGCTCGCCGCGGTGGGCCCGGTCGCCTCGGGGATCAATCTCGCCTACTACTTCTCGGCGGTCGATCGGCTGCGCTTCGGCTGCAACACGAAACTCCCCCACAACATCACCGGGCTCGTCGGGGTCATGGATGGCCATGCCAGCGATCTGCGGACGGGATTGCCCTGGCAGACGGTCGAGATCCACGAGCCGATGCGGCTCCTGCTGGTGATCGACGCCGCTGCGGAGAAGATCCTTTCCGCGGTCGCGAAGCTTCCGGCAGTGAAGGATCTGTTCACCAATGGCTGGGTGCAGTTGGCGGCCTGGAATCCGCAGGGCGACCTGGAGGTCTTCGACGGCGAACGGTTCCTGCCGCATGTCCGCGAGCAGTCCCGCCTCCCCGTGGTCGATCGCTCGATCGCCTGGTTCGCCGGCCGTGCCGGGCACCTCCCCCCCGCCCAGATCCTCGCCGCGCTCGCCCCGCCACGCAAACGTCGCAAGGCCTCCGATGGGCGTCGCTTGACGACGGCTTCCGACGCCTGAATTCCTCCCGTCCGGGATCGGGGGAGGGCCCTGTCGGGGGGTGCGGGCAGCCCCCGGGTGCAGGCCGCGGCCGCGCGGTATGCTCCGCGGCCGTTCCCTCGAGCCGGTCCTTTTCAGGAGTCATGCCGTGGTCACCCTGCTTTCGTTGCTCCGTCGCTGTGCGGCAAGCCTTGCCTGCTGGTTGCTCGCCGTCACCTGTGCGGCGGAGCAGCCTGGTCAGGATGACTGGCCCTGCTGGCGTGGTCCCACGCACGACGGGCAGGCACGGGTCGGCCAGGATGTGCCTCTCCAATGGGGCGATGCCGCCAACGTGGTGTGGTCGGTCGATGTCCCCGGCCGTGGCAACGGATCACCGACGGTCGTGGGGAGCAGAGTCTATCTCGCCACCTGCGACGAGGCCTCGGGAAGCCAGTCGGTGCTCGCGTTCGAGCGCGCCACCGGAAAGCCGGTCTGGTCTCGGGAGGTGCATGCGCGCGGCGCCATGCGCAAGAACGAAAAATCGACCGGCGCCTCGACCACTGTCTCGGTGGCCGGGGAGCGCCTGTTCATCACCTTCCCCAATTCCGACGCGGTGTTCGCCACGGCCCTCGGCCTCGATGGCGAGATTCTCTGGCAGACTCGCGTCTGTGATTATGCCATCCATCAGGGCTTCGGCGCCTCGCCGCTGGTCCACGACGGCCGTCTGTTCGTCGTCGCCGATCACAAGAACAAGGGCCGCGTGGCGGCGCTCGATCCCGCCAGCGGAAAGGTGCTGTGGGAGAAGGAGCGGCCACCTTCACCGAACTACTCCTCGCCGATCGTCTGGAAGCTCTTCGGCAGGGAGCAACTGATCCTCACCGGCTGCGACAAGGTGGCTGCCCTCGATCCGGCCACCGGTGACACGCTCTGGGAGAAGGAAGGGGCGACGACCGAGTGCGTCACGACCACCGTCACGGATGGCCAGCGCGTCTATTCGTCCGGCGGCTATCCCCGCAACCATATCGCCGCCTACCGGGCCGATGGCACCGGCACCGTCGACTGGGAGAATGGCGAGCGTGTCTACGTGCCCTCGCTCCTCTATTCGAAGGGCCATCTCTACGCGATCCTCGACGCCGGAATCGCCGCCTGCTTCGATGCCGCCACAGGCGAGGAAAAATGGAAGCAGCGGCTCGGGGGGAATTTCAGCGCCTCGCCGGTCATGCTCGGCGACCTGGTGATGGCCACCGACGAGGCCGGACAGACGCACCTCTTCCGTGCGACGCCGGAGAAGTTCGAGGCCGTCGCGGTCAATCGGCTGGGCGACGAGGCATTCGCCTCGCCGGCGGTCTGCGGGGGCCGAATCTACTTCCGCGTCGCGGTTGCAAACGGCGAGCGCCGTCAGGAAAAGCTCGTGTGCATCGGCGCAAGGGGCAACTGACGCGAGGAGGAGGGTCAGCGGGTTCGGGTCGTCGTGGGGCGGCTCGCCCGGTCGGACCTGCGGCGGACGGTGTTCCCGTAAATGTGGAGCGGCCGGTTCGGGCGGTCTGTCACCGGCGTACTCTTGATCTGTTCCCGCGTCTCGCCGAAGGTGACGACGCGGGGATCGAAATCCTTGGCGGTGACCGGCCAAGCCTCGACAAACCCCGCCATGACGGCGGTGGCGAGGGCGAGGCGGACGACGATCCGGGGGAGGGCGATGCAGGTCGGGCGAGCCATGGTGGGATGCAACCTTGGGGTGGGCTTGAAGCCGCCGACAACACTCCTCTCGCGGGCTTCCTGATTCTGGGATCGGACAAACTTTTTTGGCAACTGAAGGCATCTGTGCCGGCGCGGTGAATCAGTCAGATTCCCTACGGCCCGAACCGTCGGGCGGCCTGTGCCGGTTGCCTCCGGGGATGGAGGACGGTGGCGGAATCCCCCGCCGCAGCCAAGGCGAAGCCCGGAGGGCCCATGGCAGTCGACGACCAGACGCAACCGGCCGACGATAAGCTTCTCTGCCGCCGGATCCTCGTGACGGGGGTTGTGCAGGGGGTGGGTTTCCGCCCGTTTGTCTGGCGCCTGGCGACGAGCCTCGGGCTTGGCGGGTGGGTGGAGAACGACTCCTCGGGCGTGACGATCGAGGTGGAGGGGAACGCCGCTGGAGTGGCAGCCTTCGAGCGGGGCCTTGCCACCAGTCCGCCGCCACGGGCCCACATCGAACGGATCGATGCGCAGACTCGCGCCACCACCGAGGGGCCTCGGGCACCGGGCCAGCCGGTCAGATTCACGATCCTCGACAGTCACAGGCAGGCCGGCGCCGTGACGTCGCTCCCGGCCGACATCGCCACCTGCGCCGCCTGCCTCGCCGAAGTCCGTGGTTCCACCAACCGCCGGCACCAGCATCCGTTTGCCAACTGCACCGACTGCGGTCCCCGGTTCACGATTATCCGCACGCTCCCTTACGATCGGACGGCGACGACTCTCGCCCCTTTCCCGCTCTGTGCCGACTGCGCAGGCGAGTATGCCGATCCGGCTGACCGCCGGTTTCATGCGCAACCGGTCTCCTGCCCGGCGTGCGGTCCGATCGCGTGGTTTGCGGTCGCCCCGGCGAAGGCGTTGGAGCGCCCCGCCGCGGAATCAACAGACACCCCGACCGGCGCCGCGGCCATCGCCGCGGCCCGGGCACGCCTCCGCCAGGGGGAGGTGATCGCGATCAAGGGGATCGGTGGCTTTCATCTGTCCTGCGATGCGACCAACGCCAAGGCCGTCGGTCTCCTCCGTGCCAGGAAGCACCGTCCCTCCAAGCCGCTTGCGGTGATGGTCGCATCCGCGGCCGAATGCAGGCCATTTGCCGTCCTTGCCGATGCCGAACGGCGGTTGCTTGAAAGCCCCGAGCGACCGATCGTCCTCGTTCGCAAACGAGGCACCGGCGCCCCGCTGGCCGAATCGATCGCGCCGGGGATCGGGCATGTCGGCGTCATGCTCCCCTCCTTCCCGCTTCACTGGCTGCTATTGGATCCGGACGCGGGCCTGCCGATGCCGCCGCTGGTCATGACCTCCGGAAACCTCTCCGAGGCGCCGATCGAACATGCCAACGACTCGGCCGTCACTTCACTCGGGCCGCTGGTCGATGGTTTTCTGACCCACGATCGTGACATCCATGCCCCCTGCGACGACTCGGTCGTCCGTGTCGCCGCCGGGCATCTGCTCCCTCTTCGCCGCTCGCGCGGCTACGCCCCCCTGCCGATCCGTCTGGCGGACGATGGCCCCGATCTCGTCGCGATCGGCGGTGAATTGAAATCGACGATCTGTGTCGCCCGCGGCGACCATGCCTGGATGAGCCAGCATCTCGGCGACCCTGCCAATCCCGGGGCACTGGCCACCCTGGAGCGGACCGTCCGCCACTTTCTCGGCCTCTTCTCGGTCCGCCCGATGGGAATCGTCGCCGACCTCCATCCCGGCTACCTCTCCACCGGTCTCGCCAGATCCCTCGCCTGCGAGCTCGGCGTGCCGCTTCTTCAGGTGCAGCACCACCGGGCCCATGCGGCCTCCCTGCTTGCCGACTTCTTCGCCACCCGGCAAACGCCCCCCACCGGCCCGCTCCTTGTCGCGGCCTTCGACGGCAGCGGATATCTTCCTGGCCCACGCGGCGACTCCATCGCCGGATCGGAGTTCTTCAGGTCCGCCGGCGTGGCCGAAGGCGCCGGTGCTGGGCTGACTTCGTGCGCGCGCCTCGCGTCATTTCTCCTTCCCGGCGGTGATGCCGCAGTCCTCCATCCGTGGCGGACCGCCCTGGCGCTGCTCCACGCCGCCGGCATTCCCTGGAAAGAGTCACTCGCACCGGTGCGGGCGGCCGGCAAGGCGACGCCGATTCTCCGTCGCCAACTCGAGCGGGCCATTCATTCCCCACCCACCACGAGCATGGGCAGGCTGTTCGATGGTGTCGCGGCGATCCTCGACGTGCGGCAACGCAGCGGCCACGAGGGGGATGCCGCCATGGCGCTCGAGGAGCTCGCCGCCGATGCAGCGGCGAGCCCGCGGTCGTATGCCTTCACGGTCGAGTCGGGAGAGGAAGGCCCCTTCACGATCGAGTGGCGGGGGCTCGTGGCGTCGATCGTGGCCGACATCCAGGCCGAAGTGTCCCCACGCGACATCGCGGCCGGATTCCATCTGGCGGTGGCCCGGATGATCGCCGATGTGGCGGATGCCGTGGCTGCCGCGGATGGCCACGGCCAACCGCTCGTCGTGGGACTGACCGGTGGCGTGTTCCAAAACGCCCTTCTTGTCGAGCGGACGTTTTCCGTTCTCACGGCGGCCGGTCACGATCCCTTCTGCCATCGCCTCGTGCCGCCGAACGACGGCGGGATTGCGCTGGGGCAGATCATCCTCGCCCGGGAATCCTTGCGGACCAGCGGATCCCGCCTTTGAAGGGGCACCAAGTCCGCGGCGCAAAGGAATCCAACGGAATGATTGAGCAGTCCTTGTGACAGCGGTAGCCTTGCTGTTGGAGCAGGAGTCGGTCGCATCGTCGCGGCGGGATGATGCCACGGGTGTCGCCGGGCAGGTGTCCTGTCTGACACGGTGGCAACTCGGCTCCGTTGCGTCAATCAAGCGAGCTGGCTGTTTGAAGCGGAGGTGGCCGTGGATCATGGATCGGCATCGGCTGGGGCCACTCCCCGGGATGGGGCACCGCGCTGCATCGTGGTCTCCGCGGCGATCCTCGATGGTGTGCCTCGGCTGTTCGCCCTCTCTGCCGAGCGTGCCCGACTGGCAATCGCCGACCTCGCCGCACTCGATCCCGCATTTTCCGAACCGGCCGCCGACGGGCCCGCAGAAGAGGGGAATCGCGGCTGGAGGATCGTCGAGCAGGAGGTCGACGTGATTCCCCTCGCGGTCGAAGTGGTGATGACCGCCGACGGCACGGAACTCCGCTGGACCTGCCCGGCCTGCGGCAGAGCCTGGTGCGACGAATGGGCCGAGCAGGACGAACTCCCCGTGCTGCTGCTTTGCGACTGCGGCGGCACGGCGAACACCTGGTGCCTGGGGGAGGCCTGCTGACGGCGTTCGCCGCGTGACGCTTGCGGAAAACCCGCCGTCATTCCACGCGGATGAGCTTCATGATCCGCCCTGAGACATTCCAGTCCTGGATGTAGAGATTGCCGGCGGCGTCCCAGGCCGAACCGTGCGTGCCGTTGAAGATCCCCTCGATCCACTTGTCCTGCGGGACATTGTGGTTGGCACGCGTCTCGGGATCGGGGTTGTGGCCGAGCACCGCCATGATCGTGTTGCTCTTGTCGAGGATCACGAGCCGCCCGTGGAGATCGGGCACGGCGACGAAATCCCCCTGCACGATCGCCGAGGTGGGCATCCCCAGGCCGGTCACGACCTCCTCGAGGAAATTGCCATCGAGGTCGTAGTGGACGAGCCGGCCCTTCGGCTGGTGGTTGCGGTCACAGACGAGGAGCCTTGGCGGATCGTAACGGGGGTCGAGCGTCATACCGTGGGCGGTGTTGAACTCCTTCATCCCGTTGCCCGCCACGCCGAAGTGCTTCAGATACTTGCCGGTGCGGTCGAACCTGAAGATATGGTTCGAAGCGTAGCCGTCGGCGAGGAAGATGTCGCCATTGGGCGCGACTGTGATCGCCGTCGGTGCCCACTTGTCGAGATTGAGCCCCGACTCGGCCGGGATGCCGAGCTTGAGCACCACCTCCCCGGTGACCGGATGGACCTTGACCCCCTCTCCGGCGACATTTCTGGCGCCGTAGAGGAATTCGCCGTCTCCCTCGGGGTAGATCTTGAGGTCGTGGATGTTGGAATACGCGTCGCCGAGGAACCGGCGGATCACCTTCCCGTCGGGCGAAAATCCAAAAATCCCCAGGGACGAACTCGTCCAGATCGTGCCATCCTTCCCGACCGCCACGCCGCCGTGTGTCGATCCGAGAACCGACTTTCCATCTTCGCCGAGCCCCCAGCCGGGGACCGTGTCGAACGTCATCCTGCCGCAGCCCATCCGCACCGGCTTGGCAGACTCCGCCCCGATGACCGCCAACGGGATGAGGGCGAAAACGAGCGGGAGGATCGCGGTGGACACGAGACGGCAGCGGGTCGGCATGAGGGATTCCCCGGGGGTGAGCAAAGACCGGAAAGAGTATCGGTCGGGCCGGCCGGGATGGCAACCTCGCCGCACAAGGTGCCGACTGGCCTTCACCCGCGTCGCAGAAGGCTGCTCCGTCGCAGGAGGAGTTCGTCGATCCAGGCGTCGATGCCGGTTCCCGTCCTCGTCGCCACCTCGAGCACCGGCATCCCCGGCCGGACTCGCTCGATGTTCGCAAGTGCCGTGGTCCGATCGAAGCCGACGGCGTCGGCGAGATCGGTTTTCGTGATGACCGCCAGATCGGAGGTGTTGAAAAGCCCAGGGTACTTGAGCGGCTTGTCCTCCCCCTCGGTGACCGAGAGGAGGGCGACACGGACGCTCTCGCCCAAATCCCAACTCGTCGGGCAGACGAGGTTCCCGACGTTCTCGATGAAGAGCATCTCGAGGCCGGCCAGGTCCCAGCCCGCCAGATGTTCGTCGATCATCGCCGCCTCGAGGTGACACAGGCCGTGCGTCTCGATCTGACGCACTGGTGCACCGCTGCGGGCGAGGCGGCGGGCGTCGTTGTCGGTCTCGAGATCGCCGACGATCGCGGCGACGCTTGTGCCGCGGGTGCGGAGGCGCGTAAGCGTCTCCTCGAGAAGGGCGGTCTTGCCGCTCCCCGGGCTCGACACCATGTTCACGACGAGGACCCCCGCCGCCTCGAACCGACGACGCATCTCCCGCGCCGTTTCGTCGTTGGCCTTGAGGATCTTCGTCCTCACCTGAAGGATCCGTGGTTGGCTCATGGGGATCGCTCCGTCTGGGGGCTGGCGATCGGGGCGGGCATGTCGGTCGATGCCTCCTCCCCGGCGTCCAGTTCGATCGATTCCAGGTCGAGTTCGCGGCCGGCGCGGATGTCACCACTCAACTGTCCACACTCCGGGCAGGCAAGCCGTTGGATGCCGGGGAGCTCCCGTTCGGTGGCGCAGGCGGCGCACCAGATTCGCACCGGTACGTTTATGATCTCGAGCCGGGCTCCCGAGACGGCAGTTCCCTGGCTTGCCCAGGAGAA
>CANGIH010000096.1 GCA_947453875.1 Planctomycetaceae bacterium
CCGGCACGATCCGGGGGCCGTATTCGAAGTCACGAATCGGGGTCACTGTCGCAAGCGGAGACGGATTATGCCCGGATTCCCCTGTCAAATCCACTCCCCAGCGTCCCCCACCGCCATCCCGGCTGCGTGGACAGGGCGTTTTGACACCATCTTCCGACGGGTCGTATATTTCGGATTGAGGTTTCTTTCGCCCGGGAGCACACGTGCATGACGCCCTATGCGTCGCTGGCAGACGACTTCTACGTCAATATGAACCTGGCGACGGAGATGGAGCTCCCCTCGCAACGCGAGACGATCCTCCACTTCTTTGAGTGCGTCCAGAAGAAATACCCTTCGATGCGGAAGTTCTACTGCCGCGACAAACGGGATTTTGTTCTCGAGGAGGACAAGGATCAGGGGCGGTATCGCTGGGCGGCCGTGGAGTCGAAGCGGCTCTGCTCGGGGCACGTCAATCCCTCGTCGCTGGAGTCGGTGCTCGATCAGCACCGTTTGGTCCTCGATTTGGCCCCAGCGCTGCTCTCGGTCAGTCCCCTCGATTGCGAGGCGCTCGACCTCCTGTTCGGATTTGATTTCGCCTATCGCGGCAACCACAACGCCCTCTTGGCAGAGGCGCTCGGCGTGGGGTCGGCACTTGACCGGGTGGCGGAGATCCCGGGGGGAAGGGTGATCAATTACGAACCCTCGCTCACGGTGTCGCTCGATGAAGACTGCCGGCTCCAGGTGCGGATCAGCACCGAGACGAGGACGAACGCCTTCCAGGTGCGGACGGGCGAATTCGCCGAGGAGCAACTGAGCGTGTATGTCACCGCACGGCAGTACGGCAGCCTCGAGCCGCACACCACCTACGCCGATGCGGTGACGCGTCTGGCGCAGGTGGCCCAGGAAGTCGTCGATACCTGTGTCGTGGAGCAGATTCTCAAGCCGCTCGCCCGCACGATCTCGATGAAGTGATCGGCTCGGCTTTGGGCCGCCCCGCGGGCGGTTGCCTGGCCGTGCTGCTGCACACCCTTTGGCAGGCGAAGGGGGGCGCGAGCGAACTCCACGCACCACGGACGGCCGATCAAGGGCCCGATCCCCGCCGTGGCGGACGGGCCCTTGAGTCGGTTCCTGCCGGGCGGTTTCAGGAGCGACCGCCGCGGTTCTGGTCGCGACGGCCACGGTCGTGGTCGTCTCCACGCGGCGGCTTGTTGCGGGCATCAAGGTTGCCGGCGATCACGATCCCGATCGCCTCGACCCAACTCGGCACGTCGGTGACGCCACTCAGGCCACTCTCGGCGATCGCTTCATCGTCCTCGGCGCGGCGCGAGTCGCGGTGCGGGGGTTGATCCCGGCCGGCATCCTCGATCCCGAGGAAGTCGAGCCCCTCATCATCCTCGTCGTATCCCCCGGCGACGGGCGTGAAATCCTCACGACGGCCACGCGACAGACTCGAGGTCGGCCGCAGTTCCTGAGGCTCGCTTCTCCGCCCGTTTCTGCCCCGCTTGCGCGACGAGCGGCCGCGACCTCCACCCGATTCGCTTCCCCCATCACCACCGCTTCTTGCGGGGCGGGCCGCGTCATCTCGCCGTTCTCCACGGCCACGCCGCCGCCGACCTCGCGATTCACCATCACCCGACTTGGCACCTTCGCCTCCGCGGCCATCAGAGGAGCGGGAGGGGGCCGGTGCCCGGCCATAGCCTGCCGGAAGTGGTTCATCGTCGGGGGTGTCGGCTTGGGGGCTGGTGCCTGTTGGGGCTTCACCATCGGCAACGGGACGATCCTCTCCGGTCCGCTCCCGGCCGCCACGACGACGGCCACCACGGCGACCGCGACGCCGGCGACGGCGTCCCGATTGATCATCCCCGGCGTCATCAGCGCGGGGGGCGCCGTCACCACCTTCGCCATCCCCGGATTGTGTTCTCGGTTCGAGGTCGATGCCTCCCCAGGGTGCGTCATCGCCGGTCCTGGTGGGGGAGGGCCGCCGCTCGCTGTCGATCGGCGCATCCCAGTCAAAGCCGCCGGTGCCGGCAGAGACGCCAGTGGCGGGAGCATCCCGCCCTGGACGCTCGGCGCGGGGCACATCACGGTCGACCGGTTCGCGTCTGGGGGGGGCACGATCCCGTCCCCCGTCCGCTTGCGGCGGACGCCTTGAACCCTGACCGCGACGATCCTGACGGGGGGAAGACCCCTCGTCGCCGGTGGCGGAAGCGGCGCGGTCCGAGGAAGCATCTCGGGTGTCGCCGCGGTCGCCATCGGCCGATGACCCGCCTTCGCTATCGCCATTGGCTGGCGACCGTTCGCCCGATCGGTCACGGCCACCCCGTCCACGCCCACCACGACGGCCGCGGCGGCGGCGGCCACGGCGAGGTTCGCCATCGGCGCCCTCGCCGTCGACGGGCGCACGATCCCCGCCGGTGCCCTGGAGCGTGTCGTCGGGGAGGTCGTCGTCGCGGCGTTCGTCAAATCCTCGTTGGCCAGTGGCGGCGGGACGCTCCTCGGACGGGCGACCTTCGGACCGAGGCGGCGAGCGGCGGGGTTCGTCTTCCCGGCGTTCATCCCCCCGGACATCGACGCGCCGGAGATCATCCCCCGGGGGCGGTGTCCCCTCGTCCCCTTGCCTCGACTGGTTGCGGGGGGGGCGGTCGTCCCGGCGGCGGCGATCGTCGCCCCGGCCACGCCCTTGCTGGCGTCCTTCCTGACGCCCCTCTCCCCGTCCCCTCGACGATTGGCGGGGTTCGCGATCACCGGAGGCACGGTCAGCCACCGGTCGATCGAGGAAGTCGAGGCCCTCCTCGGTGGAGCCACTCCGTCGAGGCGGGCCGCTGCGACCGGCCTGTTCCCCGCTGTCAGCGCGCGGACGTGGGTCGGCCGCCTCAGCACGCGGACGTGGGTCGGCCGCCTCAGCACGCGGACGTGGGTCGGCCGCTTGGGGACGAACGTCCGACGGCGGCAGCGGGGGGCGGGCCTGATCCGAAGCGGCCTGGGTGGGGCGCGAATGGGCGGGGCGTGGCGGGGGAGCGACAGGCTGGGGGGCATCCGCTTGCAGCCCGAGGCCACTGACGATGTCGGTCCAATCCCCGCCGGTGGCTGGAGGGGGCGAGCGGCGGGCCTCGGTGCGGCGGGGCTCTTCGCGGCGGGGCTCGGCGGCCCGGGCAGGCGGGGGGCTCGGCTGGGCCGATTCCGGCGCCGGAGCGGCGCCCAAGGTATCGGCGAGGGAGGCCCAGGGATCGTGTGCTTCCGACATGGCGGGGTGATGTTCCTGAAAATCGGGGGTGGCCTGAAAGGGGCGCCCTTGAACCACAGAAAGGATAGCAGAAACCCCGTCGACGGCGGCAGGGGCCCCATGGCCGACCGACGGGGACCAAACACGACTCGGCTGCCCCCAACACGGTCGGTCGATCGAGGCCTCTCCCGCGGTTCCGGCGGGATTCATTTCCGCCGGTCCGGCAACGGTGTTCCGCGTTGGAGCGGGGAGCCCATGGTTCAGCCATTCCCCCCTGGGGGCCGGCAGGCCCTCGTGCCCGGGGGGGCGCTCATCAGGGCTTCCGGGGCCGGTTCACCGACACGGTGCCGATCATGCTGCCGTTGTCGGCGACATCGAACAGGGGACGGTAGGGGCTCGACAGGCTCCGACGGGCCCGGCAGGCGGGATACCACACGAGGTTCGTCGAGACGTTCCACGCCTGCTCGGCGTACGTCAGGGTCCCCCCGCGCGGGAGCGGCACGGTGTTGCTGGAGGACGGGATCAGGTAGGTGAAGGTTCCCTCGAGTGCCAGCGACCTCGACATCGGTGCCCGCACGAGCATGCCGGAGAGATAGTCCCCCTGGCCGCTGGCGCCACCCCAGATCTTGATCTCATTGGCGTCACCGAACTGGAGTCGGTAGAAGCCGGTGTAGAGATCGAGCGTGTCGAAGGCCGCCGAGTTGCCCCTGGCACCGGTAATGAAGGCACCGTTGGCGTTGTTGGCGTTGTACGCGCCCCAGAAGCCGAACTCGTGGTAGCCCCAGACATAGCTCAACTCGGCACGGGCCTGGGCCAGATCGGTGGTGTCGAACCAGTTGTCCTGAAGGTAGTCGTACACCACGCCACCCTGCAGCCCCCGACCCTCGAAGGCGCGGGTGAAGAAACCGGTGGTGAGGAAGACCTGGTTGCGGGCGTTGGTGTTGAGCAGGGGGCTCCCGTTGGCGGCAGTGATCTGCGTCCGCTGGAAGTCGGCCTGGACACCCCGGACACCAATCTGCCATCCGAGACCGAAGGCGTTCCAGAACGGCATCGCCCAGTTGGCGTACTCGTTGAAGCCGTAGTTGCCATGCAGGCCGAGATTGGTGGCGTTCTGGAATGATGTCACGCCGGCACTGGCGGTGAAGTCGCGGTACCACCGCCAGCCGTAGTAGGGCCGGCCGAAACGCCGGAAGTAGGCGCAGATCCGACCATCGGGGTCCCACATCGGGGCGCACCCCGGGCAGGCCTCCCCATCCTCGCAGGCGTAGGGATCGTCGTAGAAGGAAGGAATGTGGAGATGGACTTCGCCCGTCCAAGGGCCCTCCATCCCGCCCATCTCCATCGGCATGCCATTCTCGGAGTAGAGCATCCCGTCCTCGGGAAAGTCGCCGCCGAAGTCGCCCATGCCGGGATCGAAGGTCTGGCCGTCGCCCATCTCGTCGGGCATCCCACCGAAGCCGATGTCACCGTCGGGGCCACCGAAGGAGAGTCCGCCTTCGTCGTCCATCGGCATGCCACCAGGGAGGCTGTCGCCGCCGGGGAAATCTTCAGCCGGCGTGGGGCGACCCGCGCGGCTGGGCATCGCTGCCGAGGGAGCCGTGACGCTCGGGGAGGCGTCGGCGCCGGCCGGAGGCGGGAGCTCGCCGGCCGGAGTCGGCTGGTTCGCCACGCGGCGAACCGGGGCTCGCGGACGGGGCATCGAGGCGGTGGGCATCGACGACCCAGGCACGCGTGACATCATCGCCGGGTTGCTTTCCGGGGCCATCGCCAAACGCTGTCCACCCGCGCCGACCTGACGGGGAGTGAAGCGGAGCGTGTCGCTCGCTGCAGCGGCGGGGCGCACCCCTTCACGCTGCGGCACTGGTTCGGCGCCGAACATGGGCCGCCCCTGATCCCCCTGGGGAGCCCGGAAGAAGTTCATGCCAAACAGGGATGATTCTCCGCCGGTGCCACCGCGAGGGGTGGTTCCCGGACGAACGTTCTCCCGACCGCCTCGCTCCGGGCGGACGGTGCCACGAGAGGTGCCGGGGTTGCGGTTGCCACTGGGCCAGGCAGCGGGGGCATCGGCCACCGCCGGCGGAACAGGGCGCGGGGCGACACGGTTGCGCCGGGCCGGCTGGCCCTCCGCCAGCGGCGACTGGGGTTGGGATGATGCCGGCACTGCCGCAGGGACGGGGGCAAGGGTGGCGGGGGCGGTCGGCTTCGGCTCCGTTCCCGACGGATTGTTGCCGCTTTCGGCAATCGAGGGGATCGGGCCGGGGGTGGCTGCAGAACGGTGGGGCGTCCAGCGCAGCGGCGTTTGGCCCTCTGCGGCAGCCGTGGCCTCGTCACCAGCCCGGGCCGGGGTGAACCCTGGCAGGCAGGTGGTTGCGATGAGGACCAGGCTGGCCAGGCGACGGAAACCGTTCGCGACGTTCATTGACGCTTCTCCGAGAGCACCCGGGGCGTTTGGTCGCCGGTCGGGTTTCTGCAATCGGAATCGGTATCGGCATCTGCGCGACCGGAACTTCCGTGAAAATCGCCGTGATCCGCAGGGCCCTCCCACTCCTTGCATTTTGCCGACCCGGCAAGGCGCGGTGGCATGATCCAGTCCCCCTGTGCTCGCCCGCTTTCCGCTCCGATCACCCTGACCTGGCGGGGCGGGGTGGAAAGCGAATCGGGGGGGAACGGGCAAGGTGGCCACGCGTCGATGGACGAGGTGACTCCCTGCCTCTGGCACGGTTGCCCGGGTCGGTCAGGCCTCAAGCGCCCGACCGAGGTCGTCGATCAGGTCGGCGGTGTCCTCGATGCCGAGCGCCAGTCGGATCATGTTGTCGCCGATCCCGAATGTCTGCCGTTCCGCGGGGGAGTAATTCCAGTAGCTCATCACGAGTGGTTGCTCGATGAGCGACTCGACGCCACCCAGGCTCGGGCCGATCCGGAGGATTCTCGCCGCATCGACGACGCGCGATGTCTGCTGCCAATCGGCATCCTTGACCAGGAATGTCACCAGGCCCCCGTACCCGCGCATCGATCTCGCCGCCACGGCGTGGTAGGGATGGCTCTCGAGGCCGGGGTAGTAGACCCGCTCAACCCGCGGATGAGATTCGAGAAACCGGGCCACCGCCATGCCGTTGGCGTTGTGCCGCTCCATCCGCAGAGCGAGGGTCTTGAGGCCCCGTTCGAGGAGGTAGCAGTTGTGGGGGGAGTTGATCCCGCCCATGATGCCGCGGAGGTTTCGCACCGGGTCCATCGCCTCGCGCGACCCGACGACGACTCCCGCGAGGAGGTCGTTGTGTCCGCCGAGATACTTCGTCGCCGAATGGAGGACGAAATCGACGCCGTCGGCAAGCGGGCAATGGTTGTAGGGAGTGCAGAGGGTGGCGTCGATGAGCGTGAGCACGCCATGGCGGCGGCCGAGGTCGGAGAACCGGGTGCAGTCGACGATCGAGAGGTGCGGGTTGGTCGGCGACTCACTGACGACCATCTTCGTGCGCGGGCCGATGGCGGCCTCCATCGCGTCGTAGTCGCCGGTCTTGACCTCGCGGAAACCGACGCCGAACCGGGTGAGGTGGCGGCGGCAGAACTCGCGGCTGCGGTGGTAGCACTGGTCGAAGAACACCACCTCCTCGCCGGCACTCAGATGGGCCATGAGGACGCCCACCAGAGCCGCCATCCCGGTGGAGAAGAGGACTGCCATCTCGCCGCCGTCGAGGGCCGCGAGTTTGTCCTCGACGACCCGCTCGCCCGGGTTGCCGTAGCGGCCGTATTCCTCGCGGGGGAGCTTCTGCTCGATAAAATCGAGGATCGAGCGGGTGTTGGGGAAGGTGTAGGTCGACGCGGAGACGATCGGATCGGTGATCGCGTCGGCCAGTTTCTGCCGGGCCTCGCCGGCATGGACGGCGGCGGTGGAGGGGCCGACGCCCCGTCCCGACCGGAGGGCGGAAGCGACGGCGTCCGGGGGGCTCGAACCGGAGGAACGGTGAGGTTCGGGGCTGGGCATGGCTGGTCCTGAAGGTGGGGGGAAAGCGGGCGCAATTGTGGGTCGGGCGAGTGTAGTCGGGGCGCGGAAGGGGGACAAGGAAACGGGGCCTGCCACGGTCACCGGCAAAAGGATCCGTGGGCGCGGAAACAGCACGACCGGTAAACTCTCCCGATTCCGCCCTGCCGGCGTGTCGCGCGTGCGGACGTCGGGCGGGCGACCGTGAGGCGCTCCACGCATGACGAAGTCCAGGAAGAAGCGTGCCCCCGTCGAACCGATTCCGGCCCCCGAAGCCCGGTCGCTCCTGCCGCCGCGTCGGTTGATCGTGTCGCTCTGCTCGCTTGGCGCGGCGGCGGTGATGGTACGGGCCGGTCTCCTCGAGTACGTCGTCGGCGGCGTCGTCGACGGCGCTGTCCGCAACATCATCACCCTCATTCTCACGTTTTCGGCGGTGATGTCGGCGGTTGTCTGGTTTCTCCGAGAGAGCGGCCATTCGCTCGCTTGGAAGCAAGTGATCGGCTACGGGTTGCTTGGCCTTGTGGCCCTCGGCCTGGCGACACTTCGCATCGAGCGCGTCAGCGGTGATCTCGTGCCGGAGTTCCGCTGGGCCTGGCAGAAGTCGCGCGACA
>CANGIH010000097.1 GCA_947453875.1 Planctomycetaceae bacterium
GCCGGAGATCACCACCTGCACCCCCTTCCAGCCGCCGTCAAGCGTCGGGTCGACGACGAGCGACCGGTCACCGAGGCCGAGGCCGCGGGCGAGCTCGGCGGGGCTCCGCGCGAGCAGGCGGGCGAGTCCGAGTTGCCTGGCCCGCCTGCCGTCGAGCGTGAGCGGGGCCGGTCCGAGCTGTTCCTCGTCGAGCACGGCGACCCGCTCACGAAGCGGAGCGAGTTCATCCGAGGTGACGATCTGCTCGCCGTCAGCGGTGGAGACACGAACGGCCCGGGTCTGGGGATCGAGAAGCGCCAGGGCGAGCGCGGCAGGGGCAGTCCTCCGCCGGGTGGCTATCTGCACGTAGGCCGCACGCATCGTCTCATCGACCGTCGCCTCGCCGGCATTGGCGGGGCCGACGATGGCATCGGGGGGAAGGACGATTTCCTCGCAGGCCAGCGCCGCAAGCACCGCATGACCGCGCGCTCCGCCCGGCAACCAAGCCACGGTCTTCACCCCGGAGAGGCGCTGGTCGCCGAGGAACCGTGCCAGTTCGAGCGACCGACCGAAATCACTCGCCGCGGCGCCCGGTTCATCGGCCCCATCGAACTGGAGCACGAGGATGCCACGCTCGCCGGGGCGGGAGTGGAGCCGATCGAGTTGGCGGAGGATCGCCCCCTCCACCTGCGTGTCGCGCGTGCCGGTGATCGGGAGACGCAGCGGGATAACGGCCACCGGCAGATCACGGCCCCCTGTGCCACGCGCCACGACAGGCGCCTGGCCGGCCTCCCCTTCCAGCTCCTCCGCGCGCACCCCCTGCCCTCTCCCGGCGGAGCCTGAGAGGATCAGAAGCAGGGCCACGAACAGGCCACATGGAAGCCCGAACCTGCGGTGGGATCGGCGATGGCACGGCGGCGGAGTGGATCGCATGACCATCCTCGGAGCCGGGTCCGCCGGGATCCGCTGCGTGGAAAAGACACCTCTCGGATTCTATGACCCTGTGTGGGGGAGTCAAAAAACAGTCCGGGCGGCGGAGGGCTTTCCCCGACCGCTATACTTCTTCCATGGACACCAATCATTCGTCGACGATCCGCGAACTCATCCCCCTAATCACCTCCAAGGCGCTCCGCAGAGGCACTTTCCGCCTCGCGTCGGGGCGTGAAGCGAGTTTCTATCTGGATGCCAAACAGGTGGTGCTCGACTCCCACGGCTCGATGCTCGTGGGCAAGGCGATTCTCGACCTTCTCCGTGCGCACGGCCCTCTCCCTGCGGCCGTCGGCGGAATGTCGATCGGCGCCGACCCGGTCACCAGTGCCGTAATCACCATGGCCGGGGTCGAGGGACTGCCGCTCAAAGGATTCATGGTCCGCAAGGAACCGAAGGATCATGGCACGAAGAAATACATCGAGGGGCCGGTGGCACCGGGGGATCGCGTCGTCGTGGTGGAGGATGTGACAACCACGGGCGGATCGTCGTTGGTGGCCATCGATCGGGCGATCGAATTCGGGCTCGTCGTGGAACGCGTGGTCACCGTCATCGACCGCCTCGCCGGCGCCCGCGACACGCTCGCCGCCCGCGGGATTCCCCTCGATGCCCTCGTGACGATCCGCGATCTGGGTATCGAGCCCGACGCGACCTGAGATCCCATGCCGGTGCGCCGCCGGCCGCCTGAACGCCGACCGCCAGGAGGAGACCTTCGCATGCGCCGCGCCCCCTCCGGCCTTCCCATCCAATGGCTCGGTGCGGTCTGTCTGGCCGTCGTCTCGCTCGATGCCCCGGGCCTCCATGCCGGCCAGGCCCCCGAACCGGGCGCCGAACCGGGCGCGGAGGCGATCGCGGAACTCATCTCCCGCCTTGGTGACGCCGACTACCAGCGCCGCGAGAGTGCCGCAGCGGCCCTCAAGGCGATTGGCCCTGCCGCCGTCGATCCGCTGCTCGCGGCGGCCGAACTCGACAGCGACCTCGAGGTGTCGCTGCGGGCTCGTTGGCTTGTCGACACCATCCCGCTGGCGATGCCGCACGACTCCCCCGAGGTCGCCCGGCTGCTCGAATCCTACAAACGCCGCGATCTCTCCCAGCGGCTGCGGGTCATGCACCGGCTCCTCCGCGTCGACGACGACGGTGGCATCGAGGCGCTGGCGAGGATAGTCCGACTGGAGCGGGATCCGACCGGGTCGCGGGTGGCAGCGGCGCTCCTTGCCAGAGAATGGCGGCCGGACGATCCCTGGTGGCCGGAAATGGCCAGGCGAGCGGCCATCGGCCTCGGTGCCAGCCGCCGACCTGCGGCCGCCTTCACGCGCGCCGTCATCGATTTTTCCGCCGCCACGACAGCCGAGCAGCGTGATGCCGCGATCGCATCGGCGACGGCGTCGCTCGCCGCACTCGATCACTCCGCCGTCGACGAGGGCCCTCGGGGCAGCGGCGACATGGACGACGAGGTCGAAGGGACGACGCCCCGCGAGGACGAGGGCACCGGGACGTCGCGGATCTTCGAACGATGTCGGATCCGGATGCTCCTGGCAGCGGGAAAACGTGACGAGGCGATCGCGGCGGCGACCCGGTTGCTCGAGAGCTCCTGGACCGGCGTGCCGGCCAAGCAGGCGGTCTCGCAGACGGTCGAGACACTCGTCTGGGCGCCCGAAGTCGGGCTCGCTGCGATCGTCGATCGTCTCCACGCCGTCCGCCCCGACCTGATCACCGACCAACCGCTGGTCGCCTACGCGGCGGCAGCGGCCGAACGGTCCCGGGGGGACGCCGCACGGGCGACGTCGCTCGCCGATGCGGCTTTCGCCCTCCAGAGCCAGCCGCAGCGGGCACGCGACAGCGTCGAGCGGATGCAGGCGGCGATGCTCCTTGCCCGCTGGGGCTGCAGCGACTGGGCCGTGCGGGGATACACCGCCGTCCTCGATGACCCGCAGACGCCCCAAGCCGAATATGCCCTCACCGCGATCCTCGGGGCGGAGTATCTCCACGAGCTCGACCGGGACACCGACGCGGCGGCGTTCCTCGGCCGGCTATTCGGCCCGAACCCGACGCGCAAGGACATCAACGCCGAGCAGCTGCTCGCCCAACTCGGACGCGACCATCGCGCGACGCTCGCCCGGATGCAGTATTTCGCCTCCTGCGCCGCCGCAGCCCGTGGCGATGCCGCCGAGCGGCGCCGCCTCCTTGAGAACTCCCTCCGTGCGCTCGGAAAGGACATCGATTCCCTCATCGCCCTCTACCACCTCCCCGACAACACCCCCGATCAGCGGGCCGACGCGGTCCGCCGCATCAACGAGGCGCTGCGGCAGATCGACAACGAGATCCAGGGGGTCCCCGACGATACCAATGGCTACAACGAATATGCCTGGCTCGTCGCCAACACCGAAGGGGATTTCGAGAAGGCGATCCGCTATTCGAAGCAGTCGCTCGTGAAGTCGTTCGACAATTCCAGCTACCTCGACACGCTGGCCCATTGCCGTGCCGCGGCAGGGGATCTCGCCGGCGCGGTCCGCAGCCAGTCGCTCGCCCATCGCCTCGAGCCACACAACGAGACGATCCGAAAAAACCTCGAGCGGTTCCTGGCCAGGGCTGCGAAGGGGGACGCGAAGCCATGAGCGGCCCCTCACTCCCTCCCCCTTCGAACCTCGCCCTCCCCGCCACCATTCATCGGGTGCCGATCGGAAATGGCCGCCGGCTGACCGTGCGGGAGATTGGTTCCGGTCTGCCGATCGTGTTCCTCCATGGCTTCCCCCTCGACCACTCGATGTGGGCCGGCCAATGGCCGCTGGCGACCGCAGGGGGAATCCTGGCAGGTCGGGTGCGTCTGGTGGCGCCTGATCTGGCTGGATTCGGGGGGAGCGACGGCCCGGCCACAGGATCGATCGCCGCCATGGCGGAGGATGTCGTGGCGATGCTCGACGGGCTCGGCATCCAGGAGCGTGTCGTCGTCTGCGGCTTGTCGATGGGGGGCTATGTCGCCCAGCACCTCGCCGTGAGCCACGCCGATCGCCTCGCCGGCCTGGTGCTGGTCGACACGAAACTCGAGGCCGACACCCCCGAGGCCCGAGCCGCCCGCGCCGACCTGTCGGAGCGGGTAGGACGCGTCGGGACGCGGATCGCCGCCGAGGCGATGGTGCCTCGCCTCCTCGCGAGCGGCCCAGGCGCCGCCGTCGACCGCGGCCTGGCAGGCCGGATCGCCGTCGAGGAACGATTGCGGCGCACGATCGAAGCGAGCCCGGTGGCGACGATCCAGACGGCACTGGCGGCGCTGGCCGACCGGCCCGACATGGTGGCGGCCGCCGCGTCGCTCGACCTGCCGACGTTGCTCGTGGTCGGGGCCGACGACACGATCACGCCACCGGAGTGCCTGGTGCGCGCCGGTGCCACGATCGTCGGCTCCTCGCTTGCCGTCGTTCCTCGCTGCGGGCACATGACGCCGCTCGAAGATCCCGCGGCGTTCAACGCGCTGCTTGCGGCGTTTCTCCAGGAGCGATCGCTGACGGCCGCTCGATAGCGGCCGGTTCGATCGCATCGCCGGCGGGAACCTCGCTCCCGGTCTCCGGCACCACCGGCTGGCCAGGGTCTTGGCGCCCCTGCCCTCCTCGACGGTCGCCGCGCTCGCTCCCTTCCCGCGGTGCCCGGAATCCACCCCCCCGTTCGCCACGGCCCCCCTCCGGGGGAAAGGGCCATCCGCCGGGGAAGCCACGGCCGCCTGGTCGGCCGGGAGGCTTGGCGTAACGGTCGAGCCATTCCAGCCGTTCGTCCTGCCCGAGGTCCACCACGGTGCGCCGGTCGGCAGGATCACGCCACGCGAGCCACTGGTGCCAGAGGCGTGCGGGGGACCGGAGCCGTTCGACCGCATCGTCGTCCGATTCGCTCAAAGCCCGCGCCAGCCGGATGACATCCTCGCGGATGGCACGGGGCAATGCCTCGAAGGCCGTCGCCGCATCGGCGAGCCGGCGCAGACTGTCGTCGTCGAGATCACCCACCTCCTCACGGCGGGAGGCGATCAGCGGGGAGGGGGTCTCACGGCCGAAGGGCCTATCGTCCCGCAAGCTGGCGATCGTCTCCTCCAGCTGTGGCCATGGATCGGCCGATTCCCCGTCGCCGCCTTCAGGGCCGTCGGTCATCCCGGCGGCGTCTCCCGCAGGACGCCCCCCCGGCGGTCTCCCCATCCCCATGCCGAAGGGGAATCGTCGCGGCGCGGAATAGTCACGCTCGGCCACCGCCTCGAGGAAGGCGACCGACCCCGCCTCACGGAGCACGTCGAGGTGCTGAACAACCGGCAGATACTGGAGGATCGCCTCGTCGGGATCGGAGCTGGTCGCCCGCCCGAGCAGAAACCCGAGAAGGAGCGAGGCGAGCACGCACGCCGCCGGCACCAGCCACCAGCGTCGCCGCCCGGCTGTCAGCGTCGGCCCGGTCGATCCGGCGCCGGCGCCGGCGGTCACCGCCACCATCTCGATCGTCGTCGAAGTCAGGCTGGCGGGCGCCGCGGACGATGGGAGGGAGTCGAGCAGCGTGCAGACATCACCGAGGGGATCATCCGCCGAAGGATCGCCGTCAGGGGGATCGTCACGGCGCGGATCAGCACCGGCAGGGGGGGCGATCCTGCCGGCCGCGTCGGGATCCTCGGGGAGCGGCTGGTCGGCACGTCCGGCAGCGTCGGTCATGGCGCCCCCTCCTGCCCCGCACGGTCGGCGGCGACCGGGGCACGGACGCCATCGCGGTCGTAAGACTCAAGCGCCGTTCGCAGCTGGTCGCGGGCGCGGAAGAGGAGCGATTTCACCGCCGGCACCGACAGCCCCATCGCCGCGGCGATCTCCTCGTAGGAACAATGCTCGAACTTCGCCAGCAGCACCGCCATCCGCTGGTTGTCGTTGAGCGACGAGATCGCATCGCGAACCACCGACTGCAGTTCGCTGCGGTCGGCTTCGCGGGCGGGCCGCTGCCCACTGGCCGCCACGGCGATCTGTTCCAGGCCGATCGCGCTGGAGGAGGAGGAGGGAGACGCCGCCACGCCATGCTCCTTGCGACGGTAGGCCCGTTGCCGGAGGTCGCTGGCGGCGTTGTTGGCGATGGTATGGATCCAGGTGGAGAATTTGGCAGTCGGTCGGTAGCCCTCCCGGGCCCGGTAGACGCGTAGAAACACCTCCTGGGCCAGATCCTCGGCGGTGGCATGGTCGCCGGTGTGGTGGAGGAAGAGCGTCACCAACCGGTCCTGCCAGAGCGTGACCAGCTGCTCGAAGGCCTCGGCATCGCCAACCTGGACCCGGAGCATCAACTCGGCAGAGGGATCGGCCGGGGTTGCCATGGCCTGCGGTGGCCCGCGAAGAATCGGCTGCCCGGAGGAGCACCACGCGGGGGCTGGAACGCCGCGAGCGATGCGTCGTGGTGGGGAACCGTGGGAGGACTGTGAAGACTGTGGTGAAGTGGAGCGGAGGAGGATCGAACTCCCAACCTCGGCATTGCGAACGCCGCGCTCTCCCAGTTGAGCTACCGCCCCGTTGATCGGCCGGAGGTCGTTCAACCGCGGCCGGGGCTTTCGATCGTATGGCAGCCCGGGAGGCGTGTCCAGCCTGCCGGTGCCGGAGGCGCTACAATGGACCCCGACTGCCGTTTTTCCCCCGACTTCCCCACGATTCGCCCCACCCATGCATGTCCCCCCGATCGTGGTCCGCGGTGCGCGCGAGCACAACCTCCGTGACGTCACCGTCGGCCTGCCACGGGGGCGCCTGGTCTGCCTTGCGGGAGTCAGCGGCTCCGGGAAGTCGAGCCTCGCCTTCGACACCCTCTATGCCGAGGGGCAAAGGCGGTATGTGGAAAGCCTGTCGACGTTCGCCCGACAGTTCCTCGGCCAGCTTCCCCGCCCCGACGTCGACAGCGTGACAGGGCTCTCCCCGTCGATCTCCATCGCCCAGAAGTCGGCCGGGACGAACCCCCGTTCGACGGTGGCGACGATGACGGAGATCCACGACTTCCTCCGCGTCCTCTACGCCCGCGTCGGAAGGGCCCATTGCCCGCAGTGCGACGGGGTGCTCGAGGCCCAGCCGCGCGACGCGATCGTGGAGCGGATCATCGCGGCCCGTCAGGGAAGTCGCGTGCTCGTGCTCGCGCCATTGGTGCGCGATGCGAAGGGGGAGCACCGTGACCTGTTCACCGATCTGGTGCGGCAGGGATTCACCCGCGCCAGGGTCGATGGGCGCGTGGTGCGCGTCGAGGATCCACCGCCGCTCGAGAAGCTCCTCAAGCACACGATCGAAGTGGTGGTCGACCGGCTCGTGCCGGGCGAGGGGTCGCGGAGCCGGCTGGCCGAGGCGGTGGAACTGGCCCTCCGCACCGGCGGTGGCATGGTGATCATTGCGATGGAAGGGGAGGATGGCGCCACCACGAAGGCCAGCGATGCCGTTCCGGCAGCCCCGCAGCGGGTGGCAAAAAAGAAGCCTGCTGGCAAGCGAAAGAAACCGGTCTCGGACGATGACGATCGGGGTGACGATGCCCCGGCGCGCGCCATTGAATCCGACGAGATCGTCCTCTCGAGCCGCTACGCCTGCACCGCCTGCGGCGTGAGCTACGCGACGCCCGAGCCGCAGCTGTTCAGCTTCAACAGCCCGCAGGGTGCCTGCCCGGCATGCGAGGGTCTCGGCGAGATCTACGGCATCGACCCCGACAAGCTCGTCACCGCCCCGGAGAAATCGATCCGCAAGGGGGCGATGGGGATCCTCGGCTCGTTCCGCGACATGCCGCGGTGGATGCGGCGACTGTTCACGGGCGTGGCCGCCCATGCCGAGGCGAAGAAGAAATTCGCCGA
>CANGIH010000098.1 GCA_947453875.1 Planctomycetaceae bacterium
CTTCACCGGCCGGACGGTGAACATGGCCGGCGACACGGTGATGGTCGCCACCGATCCCAACGATCCCGGCGGGAGCGAGGTGCGGTTTGACATCCACGACCTCGAATCATCGGCGCCGTCGAAAGTCTCGTTCATGCCCGAAGGGCTCCTCGACACCCTCTCGCGCGACGAGATCCGCGATCTGCTTGCCTACCTGCGGAGCGAGTGAGGGCTGGCCTCGGCCGAGCGATGCTTCGGGGTCGCCCATGCCCCAACGCCGGACGTTCGCGTCGGCCATCCATGGCCTCCGCTCTCTCCGCGCCGCTTGCGCTTTCGCCCTCCTATCCTGCGCTGACCGGCGAGGCCGGCTCTCGAAGCACGGGCGCCCCCTCGCTGCAGAGCGTCAGTGTGGGTTGCTGATTGGCCCCGCCGACGAACCACCCACAGGCCCGCCACCTGCTGGGCCTGCCAAATCGTTCAGTCGAGCCCGCTGGCAGCACAGCACACCGAACGACCGTTCAGCCGCCCCGCTTCCGCGACAGCATGAACTCGTTCCCCTCCGGGTCGACGCACATCGCCAGGTGGGGAGGCTGACCATCCTCCGGCTCCGGCTCCTTCGAAAGGCGCCCGCCGGCGGCGACCACTTCGTGGGCCCCCACGATGACGTCGGGCACCTGGAAGGAGAGCCCCGTCCAGGTCCGCTTCCCCTCGCCGCCGGAATGGATCCCGAGGACGCTCCCGAGGATTTCCACCTCGGCGATGACGGTGTTCTGCTTGAGGAGTCGGCCCCCGAAGAGGGAGCAATAGAACCGCACGGCCCGGTCCATGTCGGCGGCCCAGATCACATACTTCACACGTTCGACGAGCATAGGGGCATCCGGAAGAAGAGAGTGTCGGCGAGGGGATCGTTGACGCCCGTTCTCCCACAGCCCTACGCTTTCGTCCATTCCACGAAAGGAAAATCCCATGCCCCGCCCCGACCGTCGCTCCTTCCTCACAGCTGCCGCGGCATCCCTGTCGCTTGCCGCCACCAAGCTCACCTGCGCGGCCGACGAAGCTCCCCCGGCTGCGTCACTCCGGCCGGTGCGGTTCGGTGTCTCGACCTATTCCTTCTGGCAGTTCCGCGCGGAGCCGGCGCCGATCGAGGATTGCATCGACCAGGCGGCGCGGATGGGATTCGATGGCGTCGAGATCCTCCAGGTGCAGATGGGGGACGATCAATCCAACGCCCGCCTCCAGCAGCTCAAATCCCGGGCCCATGCTCATGGCCTCGCCCTCATGGGCTTCTCGACCCATCAGGGATTCGTGAACCCCGACAAGGCCGTCCGCGACGACAACGTCGCCAAAACCCTCAATTCGATCGACACCGCCTACCGGCTCGGCATCCCGACGATGCGGATCAACACGGGCCGCTGGGGGACGTCGAAGAACTTCGATGAACTGATGGCCAACCAGGGGATCGAGCCGAATCTTCCCGGCCACACCGACGAGGAGGGCTTCGGCTGGGTGATCGCATCGATCGAGCGACTCCTGCCGCGCGCCGAGGAGTGCGGTGTCGTGCTCGGCTTGGAAAACCACTGGGGGCTGGGGCGGACCGCCGCCGGCGTGATGCGGATCGTCGATGCGATCAATTCCCCCTGGCTCCGGGTCACACTCGACACCGGCAACTTCCTCGACGACTCGCCGGCGCAGATGGAGAAGCTCGCGCCCCGCTGCTGCCTCGTGCAGGCGAAGACCTACGACGGTGGCGGCAAGTGGTATTCGCTCGACATCGATTACAAGGCCGTCGCCGCGATGCTCCGCCGCCACCGCTACGAGGGCTGGGTGTCGCTCGAGTTCGAAGGGAAGGCCGATCCGGCCGTGGCCGTGCCGGCGAGCCTCTCGCGGCTGAAAGAAGCGTTCTCTGCCTGAATCCGTTTCCCAGCCACGGCCATCGATTCCCGCATCGCGTGCCCTCTTCGAGGATCCCCTCTATGTTCTCTCTCCGTGCAGGCCTCGTCGCTCTCCTTCCCGCCCTTGCAGCGTTCCCCGCGGCCGCCCAGCCAGCGGCCCTTCCGGCCGATCCGTTCGTCGTGGCGGCGGAGCATGCCGCAGGGATCCTCGGGAAGGCGCCCTGGCAGCCGATCTTCAATGGGAAAGATCTCGCCGGGTGGCGCGGCGACACCGCCAGCTATTCCGCCGAGGATGGCGTTCTCGTCTGCCAAAAGGGGGGCAAGACGCTCGAGACGGAAAAAGAGTATGGCGACTTCGCGCTCTCGTTCGAGTTCCGCCTCGAAGCGAGCGGCAACAACGGCATCGGGATCCGCGTCCCGAAGGATGGCTATCCGTCGCGTGACGGGATCGAGATCCAGATTCTCGACCACGACGGCCCGCTCTACGGGCAGGAGGCAGAGATTCCGGGCGTTGGCACACAGCGACTGACGTGGCTCAAGCCCTGGCAGGTGCACGGCTCGGTCTACGGCATCGCCCCGGCCCGCACCGGCGCCTCGAAGCCGGTCGGCGAATGGAACACCGAGACGATCATCGCCATTGAAGACCATGTCATGGTGATCCTCAATGGCACCGTGATCGTCGATGCGTTCCTCGATGACATGGCGGTCATCGACGGATCCCCTCATCCCGGCAAGAACAACCGCCGCGGCCACATCGTGCTGGCCGGCCACGACGACCGGGTCGAGTTCCGCAACCTCCGCCTCGCCGACTATTCCCCGCCGCCGGCGAGCCTGCGGGCCACCGCACCGAATGTGCCTCCGGCAGGCTTCGAGGCGATCTTCAATGGCCGCGATCTTTCCGGCTGGAAGGGGCTCATCGCTAGCGATGCCAACACCCGTCGGGCACTCACAGGCGCCCCCCGGGACGAGGCGCAGGCCAAGGCCGACGCGGCCATGAAGGCGCACTGGAGCGTGGTCGACGGCGTGCTCCGTTATGACGGCCAGGGGGACAGCCTCTGCACCGCGAGCGACTACGGCGACTTCGAACTGTTCGTCGACTGGAAGATTCCGCCGGGGGCCGATTCAGGGATCTATCTCCGCGGCACGCCGCAGATCCAGATCTGGGATCCTTGGGATCCGCGCATCGAGCCGGGGAAGCCCGCTCCGTCCACTCCAGAGGCGTGGGTGGCCCAATTCGCCAATGGCCGCAATCTCGGCTCGGGGGGCCTGTGGAACAACCGGAAGTGGCGCAATGCGCCGCTCGTGCTTGCCGACAGAAAACCGGGGGAATGGAACACCTTCCTCATCCGCATGGTCGGGGAGAAGGTGTCGGTGTGGCTCAACGACACCCTCGTCGTCGACCGCGTCAAGCTTGAGGATTATTGGTCGAAGGGTACGAAGCCCCTCCCCCGCACCGACCAGATCGAGCTCCAGCACCATGGCAGCGAGCTCTTTTTCAGAAATCTCTTCCTCCGCGAACTCCCCTGGTGAGCGGGCCGAGCCCCTCGCGATCAGCGGCGGTTACTGTCGCCTTCGCCCTGCGGTCAATCCTTAGAAGGGGAGCGTGTCCCGCACCCGCCTTTCCCGCCCGCTGGTCACCCCGCGGGAGCGGTCTAGAGTTTCCACACATCCCGGGGCCGTCCGCTTCGTCGGGCGGGGATCGCGTATGACTCTCGCCGAACTTTTCCCCGTTCTTCAGATGGCGATCGCTCCGGCGACGCTCGTCTCCGGCGTCGGGCTGTTGCTTCTGTGCATGTCGCAGCGATTTGCCACGGTTGTTGATCGGGCCCGGAGCATCGCCCTCTCGGCGGCAGTCCTCCAGGGCTCCAGCCAGGCCGATGCCCGGCGGCAACTCTACGTCCTTTCCCAGCGGGCCAGATTCCTCCGCGGGTGCGTCGGTACGGCGACCGGAAGCATGCTCCTGGCCGTGCTCCTCATGGTCGTGCTCGTTGCCGGGACGACCGCGAAAATCGACGTTGCGGCGGCGGCGATCGGCCTCCTCATCGCCTGCCTCCTCTCGCTTCTCCTCTCGCTCGGCCTCTTCCTCCTCGACGTCAATCTCTCCTTGAACGCCCTCTGGATCGAACTGCCGCGCGGGTTTGTCCTGCCCGAGGAGCGCCCTATGATCCGCCCCCGCCGCCGCCCGGCCCGCCTCCCGCTCAACGTCTAAGAGTCGCAGGCTTGAGGGGGGAAAACAGATTTCTTGCAGCCTCAGCCTATCTTCCGGAGGATACGACTGGGTGGCGTCTGGTCGTGACGGCACCGGTCGTGTCGAGCGTGGCCTTCTGGCCCTCTTCTCCGGGAGTTGATCGCGTGATGTCGTGTGGCAGGAATCGTCTCCTCGTTCCCATCCTCTGCTGGATCCTCACCTGCGGGCTGGTGGGCCATGCCGCCGAGCCGGCCGAACGGATCGATGCCGAGCAAATCTATGTCGGCGGCACGATCCTCACGGTGGCCGACAGCCTGCCACGCGCCGAAGCGGTGGCGGTGGCGAACGGGCGGATCGTCGCCGTCGGCCCGCGGGCCGACGTCCTCGCCTTTCGCGGCGAGCAGACGGAAGTCATCGATCTTGCCGGCCGCACGCTCGTGCCCGGGTTCATCGATGGCCACAGCCACTTCTTCTCGCTCGTCGACGTGCAGACACAGGCCCTGTGCGCCTCACCTCCAGCCGGCCCCTGCCGGAGCGTGGCCGACGTGATCGCGGCGCTCGAGCGCATCAAGGAGCGCCGCAAGATCGGCCCCGGGCAGTTCGTGATGGGGTTTGGTTGTGACCCCGATCTCCTCGCGGAGAAGCGATTTCCGACGAAGGCCGAGCTCGACCGGGCCTTCCCCAACAATCCGGTCTTCATCGTCCATGTCTCGGGGCATGGAGCGAAGCTCAATTCGAAGGCCCTCGCGGCCTATGACGTCACCGCCGCCACCCCCACGCCCGTTGGCGGCGTGATCGGCCGCGAGGCCGGCTCGCAGGAGCCCGACGGCCTTCTCTTCGAGACGGCCTTCATGCCGATCTTCGCCAAGCTTCCCTCCCCCGGGGACGACGAGCTTCTGGCGATCCTTGATTCGGGCCAGGATCTCTACCTCCGGGCGGGGATCACGACCGCCCAGGAAGGGGCGACGATGAAGCACCAGTTCGATCTGCTCCGCGTCTTCGCTGACCGTGGTGGACTCAAGCTCGACCTCGTCGTGCTCCCGTTCATCACCGAGATCGACGCGATTTTCGCCGGGAAGCCGCCGGCCGACGAGCCGGAATACCGCAACCGCCTCCGCATCGGCGGCGTAAAGATCGTCACCGACGGCTCACCGCAGGGAAAGACGGCAGCCTTCACCACTCCCTACCTCACCGACGGCCCGGCGGGGCAGAAGGGCTGGCGTGGGGAGCTGTCATTCCCTCAAGGCGTGATCAACGACTGGGTGAAGAAGGTCTACGACGGAGGCGCCACGCTCTTCGTCCACTGCAACGGAGACGCGTCGATCGACAGCCTCCTCGAGGCCCATCGCTTCGCCTCTGACGGCAATCCAACGAAGCCGCGGGGCACGGTCGGCATCCACTCGCAGTTCATCCGTCGCGACCAGCTGGAAAAATATGCGGCGTGGCACATCACACCGTCGTTTTTCACGCTCCACTGCTTCTATTTCGGCGACACGCACGTCGCCAACCGCGGCGCGGCCCAGGCTGATTGCATCAGCCCGATGAAGTCGGCCCTCGCCCTCGGCCTTCATCCGGCGAACCACACCGATTTCAACGTCTCGCCGCTCGACCAGCTGTTCACAATCCACACGGCGGTGAATCGGCAGAGCCGCTCGGGCGTGACCCTCGGCGAAGCGGAACGCATCGGGCCGCTCGAGGCGCTCCGCGCGATCACGCTCGACGGCGCCCGCATGTACGGCGAGGAGAATGAAAAAGGCTCGATCGAGACCGGCAAGCTCGCCGATCTCGTCATTCTCTCGGCCGACCCGACGGCGGTTCCCTCGGCTGGGATCGAGACCATTGAGGTGCTGGAAACGATCAAGGAGGGGAAGACGGTGTGGAGGAAGGCCTCACGATGAAATCCCACACCACCCACCTCTCGTTCACGCTCCCAGAACGGATGGCGTTTCGCAACATCACGCCCGAGGTGGCGGAGCTCGTGGCAACGAGCGGCGTCCGCGAAGGGCTCTGTCTCGTCAACGCCATGCACATCACGGCGAGCGTGTTCATCAATGACGACGAGCCGGGCCTCCACGCCGATTACAAGAAGTGGCTCGAGAACCTCGCCCCCTTCAACGCCTCCCCGCAGGCTTACGCCCACAACCGCACCGGCGAGGACAACGCCGATGCCCACATGAAGCGTCAGATCATGGGGCGTGAGGTCGTCGTGGCGATCACCGACGGCAAACTCGACTTCGGCCCCTGGGAGCAGATCTTCTACGGCGAGTTCGACGGCCGCCGGCCGAAGCGAGTCCTCGTGAAAATCATCGGGGAGTGACGGGGACCGCCCGACGCGCCCGACGCGTCCTGTCCCAGCACGCCACCGCGGCAGGGGCTACGGCCGCTGCGGCCGGGCCCGGGCGGCGAGGAAGGCGACGAGGGGGCGGGCCCCCTCCGGCGTCGAGCCGTCGTCGCAGACGATCTCGACGCGCTTGCCACCGCGCTCGATTGTGATCGCTATCTGCCGACGGTCACAGGCGCCGCGCGAGAACGCTTCCGTCGAGACATCGAGCCCGCTCGAGGCGACGAGCCTTCGCAACTCCGCACCCGCGTCGGGCCCGAGCTCGTCGGCGTCGAGGCTGCACCCCTTCACGAGGCCGGCGAAGCCCCCCGATTGCACGAAGGCGACTTTCAGCGGCGCACGCGGCGATTCACGATCGGCCATCTACAGCCCCACCTTCTTCCATGCCGCGGCGACGATCTTCTTGGCGTCTTTGCCGAAGCGTTTGTCGTCGGCCGCGATCTGCGTCGTGATCGCTTGCATGTCGGCAAACTGGCTTTTGCTCGAGAGCTGGAGCATCGCGTCGTACCAGATCCGCCCCGCCGTCTCCCAGGCGAAGCCGCCGAGCTCCTTTGCGACGAGCGCGAAGGCACGGTTGGGGATGCCCGAATTGAGATGGACGCCGCCGTTGTCGGCGGCGCCAGAATAAAAATCCTTCATGTGGGCCGGCTGCGGATCGGTGCCGAGATCGGGGTCGTCGACGTAGGCCGTGCCGGGGTTATCCATGTCGCGGATCGCCCGCCGCGTCTTCGCCGGCACGAGGACGTCGGCCCCGATCAGCCACGAGGCCTTGTCGGCCTGCTCGCCGAGCTTCCACTGGCGGACGAGGATCCCGAAGACATCGGAAAAGTGCTCGTTGAGCGCCCCCGACTGGCCGCGGTAGACGAGGTTGCTCGTGAACGACTGCACGCCGTGCGTCAGCTCGTGGGCCACGACGTCGAGGCTGCGGGTGAAGCGCTCGAAGACGACGCCGTCGCCGTCACCATAGGCCATTTGAGCGCCGTCCCAGAAGGCGTTGTCCATCGGCTGGAACTTCCCCCCCTGATCGGGCTCGCCGACATGGACGGTGGAGATGAGCGTCATGCCGCTGCCGTCGAGCGAGTTGCGCTCGAAAAGCTCGCGGTAGAAGTCGTAGGTGTCGCCGCAGTGGTCGTAGGCCTCGTTGACCGCCATGTCGGCTGACTTCTTCTCCCCCTCGCTGCGGACGAGTTTGCCGGGGAGGCTGTCCTTCCCCTTGGCGTCGTAGACGAGCCGGTGTCTCGTGGCGGCCGGCGACGGCACCGCCATCATTCCGGGGATTCCC
>CANGIH010000099.1 GCA_947453875.1 Planctomycetaceae bacterium
AGATCCGGCCCCCGAAGGAGAGCGAGCGCTACTTCGCCCTGCTCCGCGTCGAGGCGATCAATGGCGAGGATCCGGCCAAGCTCTCCACTCGGGTGTTCTTCGACGATCTCACCCCGCTTCACCCCGACCGGCGGATCGTCATGGAGACGACGCCGGAAGAGATCGCGATGCGCGTCGTCGATCTGATCGTGCCGATCGGGTTCGGGCAGCGCGGTCTGATCGTCAGCCCGCCGCGGGCCGGCAAGACGATCCTCCTCCAGAAGATGGCCAAGTCGGTGCTGGCCAACTACCCGGAGGCCTACGTCTTCATGCTCCTCATCGACGAGCGGCCGGAAGAGGTCACCGACATGGAGCGGCAGGTGAAGGGGCCCTCCTGCGAAGTGATCAGTTCGACCTTCGACGAGAATGCCGCCCGCCACATCCAGGTGGCGGAGATGGTGATCGAGAAGGCGAAGCGGCTCGTGGAATACGGCCGCGATGTGGTCATCTTCCTCGATTCGATCACCCGTCTGGCGCGGGCCTGGAACGCCGAGGTTCCCAATTCAGGCAAGATCCTCTCCGGCGGCGTCGATGCCGGCGCCCTCCAGCGGCCGAAACGCTTCTTCGGCAGTGCCCGCAAAGTGGAGGAGGGGGGCTCGCTGACGATCATCGCCACGGCGCTGGTCGACACCGGCAGCAAGATGGACGAGGTGATCTTCGAGGAATTCAAGGGAACGGGCAATCTGGAGATCGTCCTCGACCGTCGGCTCGTCGACAAACGGATCTATCCGGCGATCGACATCAACCGCTCCGGGACGCGCCGTGAGGAGATGCTCATGGACGCCGAGACCCACAGGCGCACCTGCGTGCTGCGGCGTGTCCTCGGCGAGATGAACCCGACCGACGCGATGGAGCTCCTCCTCAACCGGCTCGCCAAGACGAAGAGCAACACCGAATTCCTCCAGGGACTCAAGTCGTGAAGCAGCAGGAGAGGCAGGACCCATCCGCCGCGTTTGCCCATGGAAGGGTCTTCGAGGGGGACAGCACGCGATTGCCGTCGGGCGTGCGCGTGGCCGTCGTCGTGTCGCGGTACAACGCGGCGATCACCGAGCGGATGCTCGACGGCGCGGGGCGGACGCTCGCGGCGGCCGGTCTCGACCGCTGGCGGATGGACGTCGCCCGCGTGCCCGGAGCCTTCGAGCTCCCTCTCGCGGCCGATCGGCTCGCCGCCACCGGCGAGTATGCGGCGGTGATCTGCCTCGGCGCGATCATCCGCGGCGAGACGACCCACGACCAGCACATCGCCGCGGCGGTGGCCGAGGGGATCGAGCAGGTGGGCCGGTCACGGGGGATTCCCGTCCTCTTCGGGGTGCTCACCTGCCAGTCGATCGAGCAGGCAGTGGCCCGGGCCGGCGGCGACGACCGCGTGGCCGCCCATTCGAACAAGGGCGAGGAATGTGCCGAGGCGGCGATCGAGATGATCTCGCTGTTGGGCCAGATCGCCACGGCCACCGGAGGGAAGATCCGATGACCACCCAGCGTCGCAGTCGGGCCCGCGAGATCGCGTTGCAGGCCCTCTACCAGCTCGACCTCAATCCCCATGTCGCGCCTGACGATCTCAAGCGGTTCGTCACAGCCCGCCTCCACGGCGGCCCGCTCGTCCCCTTCTCGCTTGAGCTCGTCCGCGGCGTGCAGGGCCACCTTTCCGAGCTCGACACGCTCCTCGATTCGAGCGCCGAACACTGGCGCGTGGCGCGGATGGCCGCCACCGATCGCGGTATCCTCCGCCTGGCCACGTACGAGATCCTCCACACCGACACCCCTCCCGCCGCGGCCGCCGACGAGGCGATCGAACTGGCCAAGCGTTACGGGGGGGAGGGCTCGGGGCCCTTCGTGGCAGGCATCCTCGGCCGGATCATCGCTGATCGGGCCGGGGCCTGACCGCCGCCGATTCTGCCCCGCACCACTGCCGACACCGGAGACGATCAATGGGCATCTTCAGCTTCGGCCGCAAGGATCCGAAGGACACCCCCGCCAACGAGGCTCCACTCTCAGCGGTTCCGGCTGCCGTCGAGGCCCAGGAGAAACCACGGGGGCTCCTCGACCGGCTCAAAGCGGGTTTGGCAAAGACGGCGCAGGTGCTGCGGACCGACGTTCGCGATCTGTTCAAGCGGGAGGGGAGGCTCGTCGACGAGGACTTCCTCGAGGAACTGCGCGGGGTGCTCGTCCGCACCGACATGGGGCCGGCGGCCGCCGAGGCGATCGTCGTCGACGTCCGCGAAAGGCTCCGGGCCCGCGTCGTCGATCCCGATGTCGTCCTCGACTCGATCCGCACCCAGCTCCTCGGACGTCTGCGGAACACCGAGGCGGGGCTGGGCACCGCCGCAAGCGGCCCCACGGTGATCCTCGTCACCGGAGTCAATGGTTCCGGCAAGACGACGTCGATCGCGAAGCTCGCGCGGATGTTCACACGCGACGGCAAGCGGGTTGTCCTCGGTGCCGGCGACACCTTCCGGGCGGCCGCCGTCGAGCAACTCTCGATGTGGGCCGATCGGCTCGGTGCCGAGATTGTCCGCGGCCCGCAGGGGAGCGATCCGGCCAGCGTCGCCCACAAGGCGGTTGCACGGGCCGTCGAAGTGGGGGCCGATGTCTGCATCGTCGACACCGCCGGCCGCCTGCAGACGCAGTCGAATCTCATGCAGGAGCTCTCCAAGATCCGCCGTGTGGTGGCCAAGCTCGTGCCGGAGGCGCCGCACGAGGTGCTCCTGGTGATCGACGCCACCGCCGGTCAAAACGCCCTCTCGCAGGCCAAAGGCTTCAAGGAGGCGGCCGGTTGCACCGGCATCGTGCTGGCGAAGCTCGATGGCTCGGCCCGCGGCGGCGTGATCGTGCCGGTGACCGAGCAGTTCGGTCTGCCGGTGAAGTTCGTCGGGCTCGGCGAGGGGGCGGACGATCTCGAGCCCTTTGCCCCGGAGCGGTTCGTCGCCGCCCTCCTCGAGGGGGCTTTCGCGCCCGAGGGCTGAATCGGCCGGCGCCGGGGCCGGCAAAGTTTGCCAGCGCTGCCGATACAGCCGGCATGACCGGCACATCTTTCCAGACCGCATGACGGTTGCGCGGACCTTGCGGGAGCGCACGGTCCACCCGGTTTTCCGGGTGGAGACCGGACGATACCCCTGTGTCGGAATTGCCGAATCTGCGACCGGTACTTGGCGGGCCGGTCGCAGGGGTGATTCCGGATGGACTGGTGGTCCGCCGTACGGAAGCGGCAGGCCGCGCGATCCTTTTCACGGAGCCCTGACTGACATGAAATTCAACTGGACCAAACTGCCTCTCCTCGGGGCCGGCCTGACCGCCGCTGCCACGCTCCTTGCCTCCACCGCCGTCGGCCAGACGGGCGGCCTTCCCCCTGTCGCTGCCAATGTGCCGCAGGAGGACGCCTACCAGATGCGGGCCCTGCCGCCGCAGGAGTCGGCCGAGGAGGTCGCCGAGGCCCCCAACCGCTACCTCGAGACCGAATACCTCAAGGAACGCGGGATCGCCACCTACGGCTGGATCGACGCCGGCATCGGCGCCAACAACTGGGGTTCGCCCTTCAACGGCCCGATCACCTTCAACGACCGCAACTGGATGGGCCAGGTCAACCAGCTCTACCTTGTGAACGAGAAAGTGCTCGATCTCGAGGATGGCGGGGCCGACTGGGGCGGTCGAGTCGATCTCCTCTATGGCGGTGACTCGATCTTCACCACCGCCCGCGGTCTCGATGGCAACCTGCTCAACCAGTCGCCGGCCGGTGCCCCGAGCTGGAATTCGAGCAAGTACTACGGCCTGGCCCTACCGCAGATGTACGGCGAGGTCGGCTATGGCGACCACGCGGTGAAGTTTGGCCACTTCTACACGATCATCGGATACGAAGTCGTCCCGGCGATCGGTAACTTCTTCTACACGCACGCCTATACGATGCAGTATGGCGAGCCGTTTACCCATACCGGCATCCTCGACACCTGGAAGGCCTCGGACAACGCCACGGTGTTTGCCGGGATCACCAACGGCTGGGACAACTACAGCGATCCGATCAACGTCCTCGGCATCGCCAACCCCGGCTACCCAGGGGCCAACAGCAACGCGGCGTTCCTCGGTGGTGCGTCGTTCAAGAACGACGATGAGACGCAGACGTTGACGATGACGACCTCCAGCGGCAACGAGATCGGCGGGTTCACGTCGCCGCTGGCGACGATCGGCAACCGGTCGATCCTCAGCACGGTGTATGTCAACGAGCTCAACGACAAGCTGACGTACGTCTTCCAGAACGACAACGGCTGGCAGTTCAATGCCATCGGCGTGGCCGAGACCCTCGGCCAGCAGCCCGGCACGGCCACCTGGTACGGCATCAACCAGTACATGTTCTACAACATCAGCGACACGCTCATCGGTGGCGTGCGGCTGGAGTGGTTCCGCGACAACAACGGTTACCGAGTCCTCAGTCCGATCCGCAACGCGATCTTCGGCGGACCGTATGCGACCGGCTACCAGGGCAATTTCTGGGAGATGTCGTGGGGCCTCAACTGGAAGCCCAACCGCAACTTCATCATGCGTCCGGAGCTCCGCTACGACTGGTACTCTCCTGACCATGGCAAGGGCGCGCTCCCCTACGGGAAGAACTTCAACGAGTACGGCCAGCTGTACGGCGGTTGCGACGCGATCTGGCAGTTCTGATTGCAGCGTGGAAGAAGCCATCCATGGCCTTCTTCCACGCGGGTGACCGGGAGAAACGCCACGGGTTTCTCCCGGTCACGAGCATCGCATCCGGCGATGTGACAGCCGCCTCCGGTACGCAAGCATCCATCCAAGGCGTGCTTCCAAGCCAGCCACGAAACACACCGCCCGCCGGGATTCCGGCGGGCGGTGTCGTTTTTCGCGCAAGCTCCGCGGTCAGAATTGGAAGACCGCGTCGCAGCCGGCGTAGAACTGGCCGAGGCGGTCGCCCGACGTGCCGATCCCCTGACCGATGCCGCGGCCGTAGGGGCGGTTCGCGCCCTCGTTCGGCGTGAACCAGTCATAGCGGAGTTCGGGGCGGAAGACCCAGTTTGTATTGGGGCGGTAGTTGAGCCCGAGCGTGAAATCCCAGAAGTTGCCTGCAAATCCCCCCGACCAGTAGCCCGGGTTTCCGGCCTGCGCGAGGTTGCGGTACGGGAGGTAGACGAGATAGCCGTTGATGTCGCGGAAGTATTCCAGCCGCGCGCCGCCGGTCCAGCGCTCGTCAAACTTCCAGGACACCCATTGGACGAACGAATACCACTGCGCCAGGCCCGGTTGCTGGCCGAGGTTGCCGGCGGGAAGCGCGGAGTTGAACTGCCAGGCTGTGTCCCCTTGCGCGACATAGGTCAGCCGGTCGGTGACGTCGTTTCTGTAGACGGTGCTGACGAGGGTGCGGTTGCCGACGAGTGAACCGTCACCCGGCTGCGGACCGAGCGGCGAAAGTTCGTTGCCGGTGATCGTGATCAGGGCGAGGGACTGCCTGCCGTCGTCGCTCTTGAGCGTCGCACCCCCGATGAAGCCCGCAGTGCTCGCGGCCCCTGGGTAGGAACGGTTGACGATCGCCCAGGGGCCTTGGAGGGGCATCGAATCGCTGAAGTTGTTCCAGCCGTCATGGATTCCTGCGTAGACCGTCAAGCCGTCGTCTGGCTTCCAGGAGCCGATCATGCCGGTGAGCGTGAACGGCTGGTACATCATCGAATAGGCGTGGGTGTAGAAGAAATTGGCGACCGCGGGCACCTGTTCGTAGCCGCTGATGCAGTAGCAGTGGCCGAAGCGGAGGTTCGTGTCGGCGTAGGCGATGTCAGCGTAGAGTTGCGGCAGGGCCAGGCCGTAGTCCTTCGTGAAGGCCCACGAGGCGACGTTTTCGATCGCGTCACGCGGGTAGAGAAAGGCATCGAGGCCGCGGGCGGTGGTGAAGATCGAATCGGTTCCCATGAGGAGGTCGGCACGACCGCCCCACGCCCAGCCCTCTCCTCCGGTGTCGGCCACCCGTTCGGTGGCGACGACCATCTGGTTGACCTGTCCCTGCCAGGCACGATCAGCCATGACGATCGGGCCATTGAAGGGGCTGCCCCAGTTGTTGGCGCCCATTCCGGCCTCGATCCAGCCGAAGGTGGAGAAACCTCGATCCTCGAGCATGCCAGCGGAGATGAATCGCTTGGGCCCGGTCGGAGCGGTGGTCGCTTCCACGCCAATTGATGGTGGTGCGGCGATCGATGCAGTGAGACTTTCCAGCGGCGCGTCTTCGGCGCGCAGCCCGACCATGCCGAGCATGCACGCCGTGCATGCCAGCCACGTTCCGCGCCAATCGCCGGATCGCAGCATGTTGGGAGCCAAGCGGTGTCCCCGCCTCCGCGGAAGAAACGACCCCGATCCCCCGCTTCATCGAACCGGAAGACCTTGCCACTCGACCCCTTCTTGCGGGATCGCGATCGTCTCCGGCGGGACCCTCTTCCACCCACTCTGCGTGCTGTACCTCCGGCACGTCAGCTCACTCACGCTGCGTTTCCAGCCTCGACCACCGTATCCCCGCAGCTTTCCCGGTCGGGTATGCTGCCGCATCGTTTCCGGATTTCGGCACTCCTTGGGGGGTATGGTCATGCGATTGAGGGGCGTTCCCGGGTGCGCAGTGCGGTCGGCAGGCCTGTCGACGCTGCGCAGGGTGTTGCTGGTGGGAGCTTGGTGCCTTTCATCCGCATGTCCGATCGCTGCCGACCAATCGGTGGGAGAGACTGCGGCCGGCGCGGAGCCCCTTCCCGGCACCGCCCCGCTCGTTCTCGACCGTCCCCTCGACGAGGTGATGATCGAGGGGATCGACCGCTTCCTGCTGAGGCGAACCGCCGAACAGAAGGCCATCCGCCGTGGGGAATGGACCACGAAACTGGCCGATGTCGATGCGCGGGACGTGTTCCGCGCGGAGGCCCGGAAGAAGCTCCGCGAGGTCCTCGGTGTCGTCGATGCCAGAGTGCCCGGCCGCGAGGTGCTTCTGCGGGGAACGGCCGGGGCGCCGATCCAGATCGCCGCCACGAAGGATTGGACGGTGCTGCGGGTGTCGTTTGAGGCCCTCGATGACGTCACGGCGGAGGGGATCGTGCTCTTGCCCCCTCTCCGCGACCCGCGGGCCTGGGTGGTGGCCATCGGTGATGCCGCCTGGACCCCCGAGGCGTTCGCCGGGCTCCTCGGAGAGGAGGGGGCTGCCGGGGAGTCGAGCCGACTGCCACGATCACTCGTGGCCGCCGGTTGTGCCGTCTTCATTCCCACGATCCTCGACCGTGGAGATGAATTTTCCGGCGACGCCGCGGTTCGGTTCACCAACCAGCCGCATCGGGAATATGTCTACCGCCCCGCCTTCGAACTCGGCCGTCACCCCATCGGCTACGAGATCCAGAAGGTGCTCGCCGCGATCGATCGGATCGAGGCGGGGGCCGGCGCGGCCAATGCCGCCGTGCCACCGATCGGTGTCTGCGGCGTCGGGGAAGGGGGAAGGCTCGCTCTGCTTGCAGCCGCCTGTGACGACCGGATCGATGCCGCGCTTGTCTGCGGCGCCTTCGGGCCGCGCGAGGAGACTTGGGCTGAGCCGATCGACCGCAATGTCTGGCGGCTCCTCGAGACTGCCTCCGATGCCGAGGCCGCGGAGCTCGTGTTCCCGCGGGCGCTCGTCGTCG
>CANGIH010000100.1 GCA_947453875.1 Planctomycetaceae bacterium
CTTCTCGCGCGCCTTGGCGGCGATCGTGTCGCCGATGAGCTTGAAGAACGGATTGTCGAGCGTCAGCAGCGAGACGCCGATCGTGCCGGCCGACATCCCGCCGGTGGCGCCGGCCGGGGGCCCGGCGCTCGAGGATTCGGCCTCGGGGCGGAGCGGCCGCTGGGGCCGGGCAGGCGCCGCGGGCTTCGAACAGCCCGGCAGCACGGCGGCCATCGCCGCCAGGCCGACGGCGATGCACAAGGGAAGGGACCGACGGGGCAACGGGACGCGGAAGCAAGCCATCAGACAATCCCCCCGGGAGAAGGCGACGACCGATGGGGCGCCGCCGAACGGCGACATTCTCGCTGTCGTGGCGGCGTTCCGCTAGCCCTGGAAAACCCGAATCAGCGATCAACCCGACGCTCGCTTCCATCCCTGTTTTTTGTCGGCTCAAACGGGCCCCTTCGCACTCGGACTCGATGACACTCCTTCGTGATCGGTTCGTTCCCGGCACGCCGGCATGCTGCGGCGAGATCGATCCGCCGCTCGATGCGGCAGCCGAGGCCCAGAAAACCCTCAGCTTTTTGGGAGTCGTGCTGAGTGGATAACGGTCCGCGATGACTCCATCGGCGAGTCGATCGCTCCGCATCTCGCGGAGGATCCAGGCCGCACGCCTGTTTGAAGAAGTGTCGGGGTCGCGAGGTGTCCGCTTTCGATCGCCTTGGCGTGCACGCTCCTTGACTTTGGAAAACCTGCTGGAGATTACTTGGACGAGGGTTCGCTCGCTCCCGTCCGATCGGTTTGATGGCCAGGGACCGCTGAGTGGTCCCGGCATTGGCTCGGTGGGGTGTCGAAGCGGCCGCCGTGGAGCGGCGACTCATCGCCTCCATCCAGACTCGTCTTCCGCAGGACGCGGTTTTTACCCGTGTCTCCAGCGGAGCACCTTCAGTGAAGGCCGACGATCAGTGGCAGCACGGAGTGCTGACTGAACCCTGGGAACGGCCACCGACTTTCGTGGAGCCCCGCGCCGGCGTGTCGTCGAGCGCCGAAGGGGTGCGTGGCGACCACCGGGGGGATTAGTCGCGATGGTTATATTCTTCGAGTGGGGCCGCCTGGGAAACCAGCTCTTTCAGTACTGCGCGATGCGGGCATTCGATCCGACCGGGAGCATCTTGGCCTTCGGCCTGGATGACCTCAAACATCATTTTCCGTCCGTTGCACTGTCGCCGCTGTCGGTCAGCAACAGAATCGGCCTGTTCGCTCGTGCCGCATACCACTTCATCAGATTGATCTCATACCTCCGACTCATCGGCACCGTCGACGAGGCACACAGTGTTGAGGGACCACGGTTTGTGGCGACACGAGGCTTGCTCCGTCGCGTCCACTATTTCCGCGGCCTCTATCAAACTCCGTGGATCGCGACGAGCATCGCCGTGCGGGAGTTGCGATTGAGCGACTCGCTGAGGAAGTTTGCGGACAAGACCCTCGCCTCCCTGCCCGGTGACGCCCAGGATCGCTACTTCGTCCACGTGCGACGAGGCGACTACATCGCATGGCCCACCTGCGACTGTCCGGCAGTGCTCCCGCTCGAGTGGTACCGGCTCCAGATGGATCGCATTCGCGAGCGAAACCCAGATGCGGTCTTCGTCGTGGCTTCCGATGATCGTCCCTACGTTGAAGAGTTTCTCGCCAGGCACGAGAACGTTGTGCTCATCAGGGGCACCCCGCAGGAAGATTTCGCCGTCATGGCCGCCTGCCGCGGCGGCGGCATTCTGTCAGCGAGTTCCTACTCGTGGTGGGCGGCTTACTTTGCCCATTGCGAATCGGACGACGCCTACTTCATCGCGCCGCGATTCTGGCTGGGACATCGTTCGGGCGCGTGGGATCCGAACGGCATAGAGACGCCATGGATCCACTTTGTGGACGTCGATCACCCCGACTGCTGCCGGTCCCGCAAGCAGCCCGATACAGCCGCGCGTTTTCAGACCCGACCCTGCGCACGCCGGTGAGGCCGGCTACCTCTTGCGCTTGGCCGGCTTTTTCTTGGCTGCAGGCTTTTTCACAGCGGTGGCTGCTCCTGAAGCCCTTTTCGCGACTGGCTTCTTGTTGCTCTTGCCCGCCTTCTTTGCCACCGGCTTGCGGCCGCTCGCCATGCGGCGCGACTTCCGCGCCGCCTCGACCTCGTCGAGAAATTCGTTGGCCTGCTCCTCGAGATCGGCCGCCGAGACCGGTTCAACCTCGTCGATGACAAACAGCGACAAGCCCCCGCGGCGCTGCTCCTCCATCAGGGCCTTGTACTCGACAAGCGACAGGTCGTCGTGATCCTCGTCTTCGCTCGTCAGATACTCAAACCCCACGCGGGCCTTGGCGTCCCAGCCGTCGATGTGGAACTCGACCCCATACTCACGGAACTGGAGATTACGGGCGATCGTGTAGCCGCGGGCCCGGAAGACCCTGGCAAGGAGATCACAGCCCTCGGCCTCGGAAAGCGTGTCGAACATGGGGGAGGGCCTCGTGAAGGGACAATCGCAACTTCGATCCCGGCCAGGGTCGCCCGGCCTCAGGGCCGGCAGGATAGCCTATTTTCCCCGAAGATGGGTGATGCGGGGGAGGTGATGTGCCGGGCCGTCATCCGTCGCGTCGCTTGCGGCGGGCATCCTTCTCCCGCTGCTTCTTCTGCTTGCGACGCTCGTCGGCCGTCAACCGCCTGCCGGTATCCCCCTTCGGCTTCCCGAGGCGCATGGCAGGATTGGCCATCTGTGAATGCATCGCCTGCATCTGCTGAACGCGCTCGCGCATCCCCAAGCCTGCCATTCCCTTCATCATCGCCGACATGCCGTCAAACTGCTTGACAAGGTCGCTGACCTCCTGGAGTTGGACGCCCGCGCCGTTGGCGATCCGCCGCCGGCGCTGCTGATCGATCACCTTGCCGGGGTTGCGTCGCTCCTGCGGGGTCATCGAATCGATGATCCCGAACAGACGCCCCATGTCCTTGTCGAGATCGACATCGCCGAGCATCTGCTGCAGGCCACCCATCCCCGGGATCATTCCCAGCACCTTGCCGATGGGGCCGAGGCGGCGGGTCTGCTGGAGCATCTTCTTGAAGTCGTCGAGCGTGAATTCGCCCGTGCGGAGTCGCTCCTCCTGCCGGGCCATCTCATCTGCATCGAACTTCCGCTGCGCCTCCTCGACGAGCGTGACGACGTCGCCCATCCCCAGGATCCGTCCCGCCATCCGCTCGGGGTGGAAATCCTCGAGGGCCTCGATCTGCTCGCCGGTACCGATAAACTTGATCGGCACCCCGGTGACGCTCTTCACCGACAGCGCCGCACCGCCGCGGGCATCGCCGTCGAGCTTCGTCATGATCACGCCGTCGAGATCGAGGGCGTCGTTGAAGGCCTTGGCGCTGCGGACCGCATCCTGGCCGGTCATCGCGTCGACGACGAGCAGACACTGATCGGGACCGACGGTACGGTCGATCCGCTTGAGCTCGTCCATCAGCGCCTGGTCGATGGCAAGACGCCCGGCGGTGTCGAGGATGACGACGCTCACCCCCTCCTGCTTCGCCCGGGCCACGCCGGCGTTGCAGACAGCGACCGGATCGGTGACGCCGTCCGGAGTATGGACGGGAACACCGAGCTGGCGGCCGAGGACGGCCAGCTGCTCGATGGCCGCGGGGCGCTGGAGGTCGGCCGCGACGAGCATCACGCCGCGCCCCTGCTCCTTGATGCGTCGCGCGAGCTTGGCGCAGGACGTCGTCTTGCCGGAGCCCTGCAGGCCGCAGAGCATGATCACCGTCGCCCTCCCCGCTTGGAGGTGGAGCGAGTGGTCGACCGGCCCCATGAGGTTGATCAGCTCGCGGTGGACGATCCCCACAAGCTGCTGTGCCGGATCGAGCGTGTCGAGGACCTTCGCCCCGATCGCTCCCTCCACAACCTTGTCGAGGAAGCCATCGACGACGTCATACGCCACATCCGCCTCGAGGAGGGCGGTGCGGACGGAGCCGAGCCCCTCGCGCATGTTCGCTTCGGTGAGCTTGCCGCGCCCCCGCAGGGAGGCGAGGGCACTGGTCAGCGAGGCCGAAAGCGATTCGAACATGGCGGCTCCAGGGTGGGGTGGGAGCCGCGATTATAGGCAGGCGCCGAACAGATTCCCGTCCCCACCCCTGGCATGGGCCGCCGCCAGCCCCGCAGCCCAGCGGCGGGGGATCAATGCACCATCCCGCCGTCGTTGCAACACGGGGCCGCCGCCGCCCCGCCACAGGCATCGCAGCCGGTATTGCAGGCCGGCGCCGAGCAGGGGGCGGCCATCGGGGCGGCATACACCGGGGCGGGACTGGAGGACCCGCAACCCCCCAGGCAACCGCCGAATTCCATGAACGACGGGCGTCGGGAAGAGGAGCAGCTGCTGCCCCCCATGCAGTTGCAGCCGGGAGCCGCCACGATCCCAGCAACGAGGGCAACCAAGCAGAACGCGCGAGTCATCGGATGAGTCTCCACCACGGGCGAAAGGAGGGGACCACGCCCGATCCTGAGCATGGCCGCGGCGTTACGGGACGCCGCCCGGAAGAAACCTAGCTCACGGAATGGGCGCGGGATGCCGGGAGAGGGAATTCCCGTCGGCAGAACGGACCACGGGATTCACCCGACGCCGGTCGCAACGGTTCCAACGGTGACGCGGACTGACGATGACCCTGCCTCACCTTGCGCGGTGAATTGACGAAGAGAGGAAAGTTGCACAACAAGCGTCGGGAATCCGGCGGAGGTCGATGGGCGGAACTGGGGACCGCCTGACGTCCGCCCTCCCTTCAGTGTGCGCACGGCGCCATGACACCGACACCCTCGACCACCACTTCCCCCGACCGCCAGCCCGGCCGGATGGCGTTCTCCATGCCCCTGACTCAAACCCTTGCGCGGCTCCGCGCCGCGCTGCTGCTGTGGCTCTGTCTGTGCGCCCGCCACGCTCCGGCCGAGGAAGCGATCGCGTGGTGCCCCTGCCCACAGGAAACCCCTTCCCCAACCACTCACGAACCGGTGGCCGCCGCCGCGTGCAGCGACGGGGAGGAGAATCGATGCGGAACCGCGGCCGCGCAGTCGGCTGGCCACTGCCGGCGGCGACGCGATGTCTGGTCGGTGATCACACGCGGTCTCCCCGACATCCGCCGGATGCCCGAAGTCGCCCGCCCTGCCGTCGAGCGTCTCGATGAGAGCGGCTGCTGGAGAGGGGCCGATCTCGAGCGACTGCTCGAGAATCCCGGCCAGCCGCTCCTGGTCTTCATCCACGGCAACCGCTACGACCATGGCTCCGCCCGGGAGCAGGGGCTTCTCCTTGCCTCCCGCACCTGCGCCACCTGCCCCGAAGCTGCGAACACACGAACGGTCATCTTCTCCTGGCCGAGCGACAAGCAGGGGATTCTTCTCCGCGACAGTCGCGCCAAGTACGAGCGGGCAGTCAGCGAGGGTCATTACCTCGCCTGGCTTCTCTCGAAGGTCGAGCCGGACCGTCCGGTGGCGATCGTCGGATACAGCTACGGCTCCCTGATCGCGGTCGAGGCCCTCGAGGATCTCGTCCACGCCCAATGGGCGGGCCGCGACGACATCCATCCCTGGATCGAGCGGCCCGCGCCGCTCCACCTCGTGCTCGTCGCCGCCGCCGTCCGTCATGATGCCTTCGCCCCCCGGGGCCCCTACCGCGAGACGCTGTCCTGCATCGATCGGCTCACCGTTCTTTACAACTCCTCCGACATGGCGCTGAGCTTCTTCGAACATGTCGACCGCAGCCTGCGCACCGAGGCGCTCGGCCACGAGGGGATGCCGGCGTCATGGATGCCGCGGGGGATCGGCTTCGGCCAGGTCGATGCGGCGCAGGTCGTCGGCCCCAGCCACCGATTCAAGAAATACCTCGCTTCGCCGGACCTGATGCGGCGGATCTGTTCCGGCGCGGGAAAGGGGCTCTGCTGCCCGCACACGGACTGCCCCGATGCCGGTGGCGCCGGCCACGCCGAGATCACCCCAGCCACTGCCGCCGCCAGCGAACCGATGGCAGCCTGCCCCTGCTCGCTGCCGTAGCGCACGGCAGCGGTCAGAAGGCTGGATGATCCTGCCGGCGTCAGGCGACCCGCCGAAGCGTCTGCCCCGCCCTGTTCAGCCGGGCATCGACCATCATCCTCGCCACGTCGCGGATCGTCGACTCCGCCCGCCAGCCGATTCGATCGGCAGCCCGGCCGGGATCGGTGCAGAGTCGCCGGGCTTCATCGCGGCGGACAAGTCGCTCATCGTGGACGACATGCTCGCTCCAATCGAGTCCGAGTCTGGCGAAGACCTCGTCGACGAAGGTCTCGAGCGGCTCCGAGACGCCGGTGGCAAGGACAAGGTCTTCAGGTTCTGCCATCTGGAGCATGTCCCGCATCGCCACGACATACTCCGGTGCCCACCCCCAGTCACGCTCCACCGACAGGTCACCGAGCACGAGTTTGCCCGGGTCTCCGGCGGCGATCCGGCAGGCGGCGTGGACGATCTTCTGGGTCACGAACCGGGCCGGACGGAGGGGGCTCTCGTGATTGGCGAGGATCCCCGTGCAGGCATGGATGCCGTACTGCTCACGATACTGCTCCACCTGGGCGAAGGCAGCGGCCTTGGCCAGCGCGTAGGGGTTGGTGGGGCAGGGCAGGGTCGACTCGTCGACAGGTCGCCCCCCGTTATCTCCGTACATCGCCGTGCTCCCGGCAACGAACACCCGCGTCGGGATGCCGCTGACCCGGACCGACTCGAGGAGATTCACGGTCGCCGCCGCGATGCTGCTGAACGTCTCAGCCGGCTCGGCGTACGACACCGCGATCGATGACTGACCCGAAAGGTTGTAGACCTCTTCGGGCCGCAGACGCCTCAGGAGTTCGAGCGTGCCGGGCAGATCGGTGGGCGACAGTGATTCGATCTCCACCTGACCGGCGATCCCGAGCGATTCCAGACCGGAGCGGTCGCAGACGGCCGCATTGCGGCTGGTGCCGACGATGCGGTACCCACACCGGAGGAGATGGGCGGCAAGATAGGCGCCATCCTGTCCGGAGATTCCGCAGATCAGCGCGGTCGGTGCGGGACGGAAAATTCGTGCCATGAGCCTGTTCCGAAACGGTGTCAGGACGCCGATGCCGCCGCAAACCACGCCGCCGTGCGATCGAGCCCCTCGACGAGCCCCACCTCGGGACGCCACGCGAGGATCTCCGCGGCGAGCCCCGCGTCTATGAGATTCGAGCGGAGGTCGCCCGGACGGGCTGGTCCATGCTGCGCCGGTGGCGACGTCGACTTTCTCCCCTCGCGTCGAAGCACCGCCGCCATGCTGGCCCGGATCCCGGCTTCGAGCTCGTTGACGTCGGTGCCGATCCCGGTGCCGATGTTAAAACTCGCCAGCCGGCCCGCCGGCAGTCGCTCTGCGGAGGCCGTCAACGCCTGGAGATTCGCCCTCGCGACGTCGGGGCCATAGACGTAGTCGCGGACATACCGGCCGTCGCCGTTGATCGTGGGGACATCCCCCGCCAGCAGGCGTTTGCAAAAGATCGCCACCACCCCCGCCTCGCCATGCGGATTTTGCCGCGGACCATAGACGTTCGAATAGCGGAGCGCGACGGCACTGATGCCATGCTCAGCGGCGTAGAACCTGAGGTA
>CANGIH010000101.1 GCA_947453875.1 Planctomycetaceae bacterium
AGTGGTGGGGGCGGCGGTTCATGCGAGTGTTCCCTGTCATGCTTGCCTTGCTCGTCATGGGACGAAGATGAACTCCTTGGCGTTGATCAGGGCGTGAGCCAGGTCGGCCCAGGCGGCCGCGTGACGAGGATCCCCGGCTGGATCCCCCCCGTGGCGCGCAGTCTGGGCAGCGAGAAACGCCTGAGCCGCCGCCCGTTCATCCGCGTTCGGGGAACGGGCGAAGGCTTCGCGGTACATCGTGTCGATGCGGTCGTTGGTGGTTCGGCCCGGGTCTTCAAGAATCCGGGTCGCCCAGCGGCCGGCCTGTTCGACGACGAACGGATCGTTCATCAGTGTCAACGACTGGGCCGGGACGTTCGTCACCGTCCGCCGTCCCATCGCCTGGAAAGGAACCGGCATGTCGAACGCCAAGGGCAACGCCGGGAGGAAATTGCGCCGGATCCGCGTGTAGATGCTCCGGCGGCCATCGCCATCGACCGGCCCAGACGCCGGCTTCCCCCGCCCTTCATGGAAGTCGGAGAGGGCCACCTCGACCGGCGGGCCGCCGACGCGTCTGTCGAGCCGGCCGGACACGGCGAGGATCTTGTCTCGGATCGCTTCCCCCTCGAGCCTGCGGAGGGGAAAGTGATGGAGGAGGAGGTTCGTGGGATCGCGACTTTCGGCGCGGGGGTCGGCAGCCGACTCCATCCGCCAGGTGCTGCTGGTCACGATCTCGCGGACCAGTCGCTTCATCCCCCATCCCTCCTCGCGGAATCGCACCGCGAGGGTGTCGAGAAGCGACTGCGCACCGGCATCAGCGGCCGGCTCTCCGAGCTTCCCGAAGTTGTCGGGGGTGGGAATGAGTCCACGGCCGAAGAGGTGATGCCAGATCCGGTTGACCGCGACGCGTGCCGTGAGCGGATTGGATGGATCGAGAACCCGGTCTGCCAGTTCACGGCGCCCCGAGGACACGGCAGGCCAGGCAGGTTGATCGGGGCCATCGACAGCCTCCAGGAACCGCCGGGGCGCCGGATTGGCAGGACGCGCCGCCGAGCCCTTGAGGAGCACCGGCTGTTCGATTCCATTGCCATCGAGGATCGCAGGCGCGATCGCCGAAGCGAGCTTCGCCGTCACCGTGATCGCCGACCGGGCCCCATCCAACTCGCGCGCCCGTGAAAGAATCGCGGCGGCAGGATCGGCGTTCCACTCGATGCCCGGATCGGCGAGGAGTCGCTGGAGGACCCCGGCCAGCTCCGCGGCGCGGGGGCCCGAAGCGAGCGAGCCCTCCCTAGCGGCCGCGAGCGCCTCGACGATGAGTTCACGGAGCACGGCAGTGACCTGGGCGTCGTCGGCGGAATCGCCGGGCAGGCGCCGCGCCACCTCGCGAAGCCACCGATCGGGTCGCCTCGGTTCGGCCGCCGCAGCCACCGTTTCGGCGACATCGGCAGCCCCCGTGATCGGCACATACTCGACATGCACCAGATGCCCTCGCTCCCACGCCAGGTCACTCCCCAGATCCTGACGGACCCACTTCCACTCCCCCTGCGTGTCGACCGTCTGCACGGTGGCGCCATAGAGCGGCCCGACGAGCAGGACATGGCTGTCGACACAGGTGAAGATCTGCATGTTTCCACGCACCCTGTGCCAGACGGTGCCTTGGCGGATCCGCACCTTCGGCGTCCGCAACACCCGACCGGCGCGGTCGACTCCCCCGAGGGAGCCGGCCTCCCGTTCCCCGTTCGATGCGAGCCCCGCCCACACGGCGTCGAAGTGGGCGGTCTGGAGCGGGTCGACAGCAAGGTGCTCCGCACGATCCGCCGTGGCCGGCACGAGGAACGGCTGCCCGGCAGGACGGGGGCGAATTCCCCACGCGAAGCCGTCGCCGATCACAGGGGTGGCCCCTTCGCCGGAGGAATAGTCGGCGATCACAACTTCCTCCGGATGAGGGGAAGCTTCCCGCAGGGCGAGAAGTTCGTCGCGCGGCGGCAGCATCGTGGCCAGTCGCCCGGCAAGCCGCTCGACCTCAGCTGCGGCCGTTGGCCCACCCGGCGCGAGCAGACCACCGGCCTCACGCAGGAGCTGCCCGCGGGCCTCGTCGTCATGAAGGTCGAGCCGGCGGGCCACCTCGCGGTTGGCGGAAACCGACTCGAAAGGAACCTGCCGGTAGCTGCTCGACACGAGCATCCCGGCGATGGCGTAGTAATCCTCCTTCGAGACGGCGTCGAACTTGTGATCGTGGCAGCGGGCGCATCCCAGCGCCATTCCGAGAAATGCCTTGCCGAACGTGTCGACCCGGTTGTCGGTGCGGTCAGCGGCATCCTGCGCGATGTCGACCGGAGAATGGATTTCCTCTCCGAGATACCAGAACCCGGTGCCAACAACCGACTGGTCGGCACCAGCGGCGTTCAGGCGAGGCGTGTCGAGGAGGTCGCCGGCGATCTGCTCGCGCACGAACTGGTCGTAGGGGAGATCGGCGTTCAGGCTGTCGATCAACCAATCGCGGTAACGCCAGGCGTTGGGGATGGGGAAGTCAAACTCGTGGCCGCGGGTCTCGCCGTAACGGACGACGTCGAGCCAGTGCCGGGCGAAGCGCTCGCCGAAGTGGGGCGACGCGAGCAGACCGTCGACATACTTCTCGTAGGCCAGCGGATCAGGATCGGCGGCGACGCGCTCGACGTCGGCCGGATCGGCAGGGAGGCCGGTGAGGATCTCCGCGGCCCGGCGGACAAGCTGGCCCCGCGGCGCCTCCGGGGCCGGGGCGAGGCCTGCAGCCTCGAGCCTGGCAAGCACGAAGCGATCGATGTCGCTGCGGCACCAGTTCGCCGCGTTGACCGGCGGCGGGGCCTCGCGCCGCGGCGTCTGCCAGCACCAGTGATCGGCCTTGCGGGCCGCGATGTCGAATGCGCCGTCGGCGGTGGCAGCCTGACCATCCTCCGGCCAGGGGAGCCCGCGGCGGACCCATTCCTCGATCGTGGCGATCGCTTCGGCGGGAAGTTTCCCGTCGGGGGGCATCTGGAGCTTGCCGTCGTACCGCACCACCTCGACAAGCAGGCTCTGCGCCGGCTGCCCGGCGACGGCGAGCCCGTCGTGGCCGAGGGCATCGGCACGGCTGTCAAACGACAGATTCCCCTCAGGCTCGCCTGTGGCCCGCGAGTGACATCCCGCGCAGTGCTCGACGAGAAGCGGTCGGACACGGGCCTCGAAAAACTCGAGATCCTCAGGTGTCGCGGCCCGGGGGGGGGTGGCCGCGGTGACGACGAGGATCGTCGCGAGCACGCCGAGCATCCCCCTGACGCCCACCCCTCTCCGACGGCTGCCGACCATGAATCGTGCCACGTCCAAAACCCTCCCAGGACCGTGGGGCCGAGGGCACACCCCCGCCCACCCCCGATTGACGCCGCTCCAATGGCGGACCAACCCCGCCAGTTTACTCTGGAACACGCCGATCGGAACCTGGAAACGGGGGGCTGATTCCCCGCCGATTCAACGGAGCGGAAGGCCTTCGAGATCCTTGCCGTCGATCGAGAGCACCTGGAAGTGATGAACGGCGGGCACATCGGCCTGCCAGCTCCACACCACTTTCTTCTCAGGGGAGACCTCGACGAGGCGCTCGCCATGTTTGCCGACATGGTAACTGGCGATCATCGTGTTGCCGCTGGGGAGCCGCTGGATGCCGCAGGCATCGGCGATCGCCCCATCGACGTCGGCGGTGTCGATCTGCCAACGGATCTTCCCATCCTTGTCGAACTCGACGACCCGGTTGCCGTTGGTGAGGCCGGCAAGGATGCCGCCGTCGGCAAGCGTGATCGCGGTGAACGGCCAGGTGTTGAGCTGCGGGGCGGCCGGGTCGCGGGTGCCGATCCGCGCCAGTTCCTTGCCGGTGGCGTCGTAGCGGATGATCGCGAAGTCGAACAGATGCGGGCAGAGGTAGGTGCCGTCGGCCTGCTTGCGGCTCATCCGCGTCTGCATGTGACCGTTGGCCTTCTGACACGCAAGCGGAAACTCGACCTTCACCGTGCCGTCGGTGGCGATCTCGAGAAGACGCGGATCCGGCCCCGCCTCGGTGAGGACGTAAGTCCCATCGGGGGTCTTCTGAATACTGTTGATCTCCTCCTGCGTGCCGTCGTACCGCCACACCACCCGATCGGCGGCACCGTTCTTCCCGCGCTCGATCTCGACGGCCGCCCCCCCGGGCCCACCATCCCCGCGCGAGAGGGCGAGGAGAACGTTGCCATTGGGGAGGACCCAACCCTCACGGGTGTTCGCCGGATGGCTCCATTCCACCCTGCCGTCGGGGTGCTCGGCAGAGATCTCGACGATCGCCGTCCGCGGCCCGCAGACGAGGACACGGCGGGAGGGCGTCGTGGCCGCCTCCGCGGCGACGATCGCGGCGAGCCACGCCAGGAGGGCCAGCGGCATGGTGCCAAAGCGGAGGGAACTCATGAAACAGCTCCGACGGAAAAGGGGACGGTTGGGCACGCAGGAACGCGAGCATGGCATCCTAACCGATCACCACCCCGGCCCGCCGCCCGCCAGGAGAACCGCGGCAAGTCGATCGTCACCTTCGCTTGCAGCACGGGCAAGCGCTCTCTCTCCACACCGCTCTATCAACGGATCGGCATGAGCGGATCAGCGACGCCGCACGATTTCACGATCTGAACCCCGGCCAAACAGGATCCTTCGCCCCTTGACACCGCCACTGCCGCGCGGAGACGGCGGGATCGCGCTGGCCGAGATCGTCGCATCGTTTCTCACGATCGCAACGACACCCACAGCCTCGACGGGAGTGTCTTCATCCCCCCCATCCAAGGCCACGACGCCAGTTTCGGTGAGGGGTCTTGCCGGCGGCGGCGACCACGATCCGTCGAGCGCCGCCTCATCGGGCCAGTAGAGGCGGAGATAGAGCGAGAAGGAGCCCTCCGGTGCGACCAATAGGTTCGCCGGAACCGGCTCGCCCGCCTCCGGCGCCGGGCCGACGTGGATCGTGAGGGAGCCGTCCGCCGCCAACTCGACTTCCGCCGCGTGCGAGCCGATCGCATGCCGGCCTTCGCCGGTCGGCAGGGCGTGGCGATCGTCGTAGACCGTCAGCGACCAGAAGGCCCGCGCAGGGGGAAGAGCGCCGGCGGGAAAGGTCACCCGGTAGTGCCGTCCGCCGTCGAGCCTTTCCCCGTGGGCATCGAGGTCGAGATAGTAGTAGCGGGCCTCGTGGGCCGTGTTCACGAAGACGTTCGACTTCGCCACCGCCGTTCTCGTCAGATAGTCGGCACCGAACGAGGCCCCGTTGTCGACCGTGGTCCAGTGGGCCGGAAGCGCTCGCCCGACGTTGCGGAACTGGAACAGCGGCCCCACCACCTCTTTCTCCGCATCGGCTGCGGCGGTCAGGGCAACCGTACGGATCTCGGGATCCGCCTCGATCGCATGGAGGAGACGGTGGAGACGGGCGTAGAGCGACTCCTCACCCGGCAGCGGCGGGACGGCGGCGAGGATCTCCGGCAGCGCTTCGAAGAACGACTCCGGGGAAACCCCCTCCCGGTGCCTGCCCCGCCCGGCGAGGTTCGGCAGCCAACGGGCGCTCGACCAATCGTGCGACCGCGGCGAGCCATCGAACTCCGCGAGCGGATAGGCCACGATCTGGTTGACCGCCGGTAGCACGGCGAGCCTGTCCTCGTCGGTACCATCGACGTGGACGCGTGGCAGGCAGTAGCCGTAGCGGGTCGGACAGCGGAACACGGCCTTGATCCCCGCCGGCACGTCCCCCTCCCAATCGGGCCCGACGATGAGATAGCACCCCGGCTGCGTGCCATGCATCCGCCCGACCTCCGCGAAGGCGTCGGTGCGATGATCGCCGAGTTGGTAGAGCCAGAACCGGTCGCCGAAATCGGGGATCTGGATGACGACCGCATCCTCGGCAAGGTCGAACATCCCGAAGCCGTAGATCACGTCCTGGTTCGCGCAGGGGACGATCGTCGTCCGCGGACGGATGATGTCGGTGAGCATCGCCAACCGATTGATCGGCGCCACCGGAATCCCGCCACACCGCCCCGGTGCGGGCACGCGCTCCAAGGAGGCCCGGCACTGGTGGAGATACACAAGCGCCCAGCCCCACACGTACGCCTCGTGGGCGGTGCGGCGGAGTTCGTCGAGCGGGAACGGCACCTGATCGGCAGGCGGCGCGGCGGCGGGGATCATCGCCCGTGGGATCGGCGTCGCGGAGAATCCACGCGGGCCGCCCAGGGTGAGCGGCAGCACGACGAGCGTCAGCAGGACGGATCGCGAAAGTCGGCGGAAAGCTGGTGCGGACACGATCGGGGCCCTCGGAAATGTGCGTGGTCGGTGGTCGCTTGAATGCCATCACCCCCGCGACAACAGCGATCCCAATGACACGACCACATCCGGCTCATCCGACACCCTTTCGCGACCTGAACACGGCCGACGACATCGTCGATCGACACACTCGACATTGTCACCTTCGACCAATCGGCAGCATCGCCCCCAACACCCCCGGCGGAATGCCGATCGGTGGGGTCGTGATGGCTGGAGCGACGTCGATGGCCCTCGGCACGCCGCCGCCGCGCGGTGGCCGCTCGCCCGTCAGTCGCGAACAAGCCCCGGCCGGCCGTTGTCGATGCGGAAGCTCGCGGCGGTCGACACCGTACCGCCGGGCCGGTCGACAAAATCGACCACCTCGAAATCGGCGTGGACCGCGTCGGGGGTCATCCGGCAGCGGACGTATCCCCGCTTTTGCGAGTGGAACTTAAGGCCGGGATTCTCGGCCAGGATCGCATCGAGTCCCGCCGGGGTGGCGGTGCCATTTCCCCCTGACGAGATCGACGTTCCCACCAACTCCGTCCCGACGACGCGTGACGAATGGCCGTCGAAGTCGTTGACGAGGTCGTTGGCCCAGTGGCTATGGATGTCGCCGGTGAGGACTATTCCGTTGGCCTCGGGCCTCTCCGCGAACGCCCGGAGGATCCGCCGCCGCTGCTGCTCGTAACCGGGCCACTGGTCCATGCTGTAAGCCTCGGCGGGCCCCACCGCGCGGTCGATCCGCGCCATCATCACTTGCTGCGCGATCACGTTCCAGCGCGCCTGCGACGCGCGGAAGCCATCGAGGAGCCACGCCTCCTGCTCCGAGCCGGTGAGGGTGGCGTCGTCGCGCATCTCCTCGCCGCAGGGGGCCTTGTTGCCATCACCGCAGGGCTGATCGGTGCGGTATTGCCTCGTGTCGAGGATCGAAAATTCCGTGAGGCGGCCCCACGATGCGCGACGGTAGAGCGTCATGTGAGGCCCGTCGGGGAGATTCGCCGCGCGGAGCGGCATGTGCTCCCAGTAAGCGCGGTAGGCCCAGCTCCGCCGCTCGAGCAGCATCTCGGGGGTGGCGTCGGCCGGGTTGGGATTGGTGGCGGCGTAGTTGTCCTCCACCTCGTGATCATCCCAGGTGACCAGCCACGGGCAGGCAGCGTGGGCGGCTTGGAGGAGCGGATCGGTCTTGTAGAGCGCATGCCGGGCACGGAATCCGGTCAGTGAGTCGGTGAGACCGCAATCATGGCGGCGGACTTTCATCTCCCGCGCCGGGTATTCGTAGATGTAGTCGCCGAGATGGAGGATGAGATCGAGGCTGTCGCGGGCCAT
>CANGIH010000102.1 GCA_947453875.1 Planctomycetaceae bacterium
GCAAAAACAGCACCAATCGGGCCAGACTGGGGTCAAATCGGAGCCTTCATCCAGGATTTTTCCCGTCCGGCAGGCCCTCCCCAACGTCAGGAACCGACCGCTTCCCCCGGCCCCGGAGCCCGGGTTAGTACCTCCGGGCCGGATTCGGTGATCGCAATCGTGTGCTCGAAGTGGGCACTCGGCTGGCCGTCGATGGTCGACTGGGTCCAGTGATCCGCCAGGGCCCGTACCTTTTTGGCGCCCATATTCACCATCGGCTCGACCGCGATCACGAGTCCAGGCTCCAACTCGAAGTCATAATTCCGACGGAAGGCCGGGGAACAGAAATTCGGAACCTGCGGATCCTCATGCATTTTTCGTCCGATCCCATGCCCCACGAAGTTCTCCACCACCGCGAAGCCGCGATCACGGACGTAGGTGGCCATCTCCGTGGCCTCGTCACTCCAACGACTCCGCTTCCCCATCAGTTCGATGGCCAGGTCGAGCACGCCTGACGTGCAGTCGAGCAGGCGCTGGACATCCGGACTGACCTGCCCCACCGGGTGTGTCCGCGCGGAGTCACCGCACCACCCGGCAACACTGCAGCCGGTGTCGATACTGACGACGTCGCCGGCACGGAGCACCCGCGGTCCGGGGATGCCGTGAACCACCTCGTCATTCACCGACATGCAGCAGACGGCCGGAAACGGCACCTTGCCGGGAACACCCTTGAAGAGTGGCACCGCGCCATGCTGGGCGAAGAAGGCCTCCACCGCGGCATCGATTTCGCCGGTGGTGACACCCGGCCGCACCATCGATGCGGCGATTTCGTGCGCTCCCCAGACAACAAGACCGGCCCGACGCATCAGGGCGATTTCACGAGGAGAGCGAAGATTCACCACGGCAAACTCATCCGGTACGGATCGCACCGGAAGGAGCAGGGCGCCGGACGACGTCCAGGCAGCACACCACCGCCCCTCGGATGCGATCTGCCAGCACTATACCGGCGAAACCGACGCCACACCACGCTCTCACCCGCGGGTGCGATCCATGGCCTCAAGCGTCACCGCCGCATCGAGGTTCGCCGGAAACGGTCAAGCGCTTCCAGGACGCGGGAGAAGATCTCGTCCGCGCCACCGAGGCCGTCGATGGTGGCGAGCTTCCCCTGGTTGCTGTAGTACTCGAGCAACGGCGCCGTCTGCACCTCGAAGCTGGTGATCCTCTTCGAGAAGATCTCGGGGTTGTCGTCGGCTCGCTTCCGCGCAAGCATCCTCCGCACGAGTTCATCACGCGGCACCGCGAGTTCAAGGACACCATCGACGCTCATCGCGCGGCGTTCAAGGAGGTCGTCGAGCGTCGCCGCCTGGGGAAGCGTGCGGGGGAAACCATCGAGCAGAAACCCCGGGCGACAATCGGCCGATTCCAGCCTCTTGGTCACCATTCCCAAGATCATGGAGTCGGGAACAAGTTGCCCCTGATCCATGTACGCTGCCGCGCGAACCCCCTCGGGCGTACCCGACCGCACCTCCGCGCGGAGCATTTCCCCCGTGGAAAGATGAGGGACGTCCAGAAACTCGACCAGCTTCTGGCACTGCGTTCCCTTGCCGGCGCCGGGCGGTCCGATGAGGATGATCCGCATGACTAGCCCGAGGGATGCGACAACGATGAGGTGAAGTCCGCCAGAAAGGTGATAACCGCAGGGAGGGCGACCGACGGGAATGCCCCAACCGGGTATCACTCACGATCGGCCGGAAACGGACTCAGGACTTCTCCAGGAGCCCGGTGTAGTTCCGCATCACGAGATGGCTATCGATCTTCTGAACGAGGTCGAAGGCGACGCTCACCGCGATGAGCAAGCCGGTGCCGCCATAGAAACTGGCGATCTGGGCCGGAATCCCGAGGGCGCCGCCCACGACCGTCGGGATGATGGCCACGAGGGCCAGAAATCCGGCGCCAACATAGGTGATGCGCTCCATGACACGTTCGAGGTAGTCGGCGGTTCGCTTTCCGGGCCGATACCCAGGAATGAAGGCACCGAAGTTCTTGAGGTTGTCGGCAACTTCCTTCGGATTGAACGTGATGGCGGTCCAGAAATAGCAGAAGAAGTAGATCAAGAGGACATAAAGCAGGTTGTAGAGAAACGACTGTCCACGGGTGAATGAATCCTGCAGCGCTCCGAGGACCGCGCTCGTAGGATAGGCGTTGTGGAGATACTGGAAGAACATCTGCGGAAAGAGCAGCAGGGAACTGGCGAAGATGATCGGCATAACGCCAGCCTGATTGACCTTGAGAGGAAGATACTGGCGGGTACCGCCGTACACCCTTCGCCCACGGACATGCTTCGCACTCTGCGTCGGAATGCGGCGTTGCCCCTGGGTCATGAAGACCACCCCCGCCACGACGCCGACGAACAAGGCGATCAGGGCGAGGATCGTCTCGATCCCCATCTTGCCGCCGCCGCCGCCGAGTTCCCAATTGGTGTCGCCTGCCAACTGCACCAGCGCACTCGGCATTCCGGCAAGGATTCCCGCCATGATGAGCAGGCTGATTCCATTGCCGATACCAAACTCGTCGATCTGCTCACCAAGCCACATCAGGAAGATCGTCCCGGCAGTCATCGTCAGCACGGCGACGAGTTGCCAGATGAAGGGCAGCTTACCGTTGATGAGAAAGCTCGGCTGAATGAGCGGCATCTCGCCCACGCTCGTATTTGCCAGAAACGCCACATAAGCCCAACTCTGCACAAGGCAGATGAGAACCGTGGCATAGCGGGTGTATTCATTGATCTTTTTGCGACCAGCCTCCCCCTCCTTGGTGAGGCGTTCCAGCGGCGGCCAGACCGTGCCTAGGAGCTGGAAAATGATCGAGGCCGAGATGTAGGGCATGATCCCGAGGCCGAAGATGGTGGCCTGCGACAACTGGCTCGCAGAGAACACCGCGACCGTCTTGAGGATGTCGGCAAATCCGCCCGACTCCTGACCAAAGGCCGCCATCGCCTTGGGATCGATGATCGGCAGGGGCACCTGCCAGCCGACGCGATAGATCGCCAGCAACCCGAGCGTCAGGAGAATCTTCTGACGGAGTTCCGGGATCGTGAAGATGATGCGAAGTTTTTCCAGCACGAGAACGACTCCTTTGCTCCCTACAGCCTGCGGCCCTTCACCTTCCCGCAAACGCCTCACACCCCCCCAAACACCACCCGATCGAGCCCCGATTCAGTCGTTTCACACCGCCTTCGGTCTTACTTGGGCCAAAAATACTGCGGCCGTCGCAATGTCAGCCAACGGCCATCAGTTGCCGAGAGCCCACAACCCAGGGCGGAGAGCGTCGCAGCATGCCCCAAGAACCGCGAGACGACGCCGGGCTCCCACACGGATTCTCCACAGCCGACACGCCCGGAAGCAGTTACGGTTCAGGGTCACCCTTTGGATCTGTACCGCTCCAGCCCCGACTTCCACGCCATGGAAATCAGATCCAATTCCCGAGCACTTCGCAAAAATTGCACTGCCCGGCGGCCTCAGCTCCCATCGACGAGCACGAAACCAGACGATCCAAGCAGGCTACCCTGCCACCGGCTTCTTCCGCGACACCTTTTTCTGCTTCTTGACGACCGGCGCGGGGCCGGGAAGGTCGGTGACCGTTCCTCCCGCAGCCAAGATCTTGGTCCGGGCCTGGGCGCTGAAATGATGGGCGGACACCTTCAGCGGCTTAGTGATCGCCCCCTCCCCGAGAATCTTGACCGAGTCCCAAACTCCCTTGGCGAGCCCACTGGAGCGGAGCGAATCAGGAGTGACATCAGCCCCGGCGGCGAAACGGGTCTCCAAATCATCAACATTGACACACGTCACGATTCGACCATGCCGGTTGTGGAAACCGCGCTTGGGAATCTGACGGATGATTGGCATCCGCGCACCCTCGAAGATCCCAGCAGCGCTCCAACCCGCGAGCTGCCCCTGACCCTTGTGACCGCGGCCCGACGTCTTGCCACGGCCCGAACCGGGCCCGCGCCCGATCCTGAGTCGGCGGCGATTCTTGTGGATGCCTTGATTGACGTCGTTGACCTTCATCGGATCGTCCCTTGCTCTCTGAAAAAAATGATTCGTACGGCGGACTGCAGTCAGGACAAAGTCACGCCGCGAAGACGCTCGACCTCGCTCTTGGTCCGAAGCTGTTTGAGGCCGTCAAGCGCGGCCTTGACCAGATTCACCGGATTGGTCGACCCGTGAGCCTTAGTGAGAACGTCGCGAATACCGGCCGATTCGCACACAGCCCGGACAGCCGCTCCGGCGATGATGCCGGTACCAGGGCTGGCAGGAAGCAGGATCACCTTGGCGGTGCCGCTGTTCCCCTCGACACGGTGCGGGATGGTTCCAGACTCAACAGGAACCTCGATGAGGTTCTTCATTCCGTCCTTGATCGCCTTCTCAACAGCCGGCGGAACCTCGTTGGCCTTGGCATAGCCGCAGCCGACCTTTCCGCGACCGTTGCCCACCACCACAAGCCCGGCGAAGCTGAAGCGACGACCACCCTTGACGACAGTGGCACACCGCCGAACCTTCACCACCTTCTCGGCAAATTCCCCACCGCGCTCACCACCGCGATGGTCGCGGGAGTCCCCTCCCCGGCCCTGGCTGCTACTGGTCGACACGTGCTTCGATGCTCCGGATAGATATGGCTTTGGCCGGTTCCGCGCCCCGCCCAAGGGGGGCACGTCAGCCGGCCATCGTGATGGCTAGGTGGCGTGAATGGAAAATCGTCAGAATTCGAGGCCAGCGGATCTGGCGGCATCCGCCAAGGCAGCGACGCGTCCATGGTAACGGAACTCGCCGCGGTCAAAGCAGACTTTCTTGACCCCTGCGGCCTGTGCCCGCTCCGCAACGGCTTTGCCAATCGCTTCGGCAGCCTGCTTGTTGCCGCCGAAAGCGACCGCATCTCGCAGTTGCTTGTCGACCGTGCTCGCAGAAACCAACGTCCGCCCGGAAGCGTCGTCGATGATCTGGGCGTAAATGTGCTTGTGGGTGCGGAACACCGCCAGACGGGGGCGATCCGCCGTACCGCGAATATTCCGACGGACGCGGTGGCGACGGCGAATCCGCTGCCGAAGAATCGTACGGGCGTGGTCCATGGAAGCGTGACTGCGGAAGGGGGTGGTTGATGACTGAGTGAGACAGGGACTTAAGGGGCGACTGTGCTTTGAGACTACTTCGTGACGGCCTTGCCCGCCTTGCGGCGGACCTGCTCGTTCTCGTAGCGGATCCCCTTGCCCTTATAGGGCTCGGGCTTCCGACGAGCACGGACCTCAGCGGCAAACTGGCCGACGAGATGCTTGTCGATGCCCTTGATGACAATGTGCGTCTGATCGGGGCAGGTGACGTTGAGACCTGCCGGAATCGGAACCTGGAGTTCGTTGGCGAATCCGACGCGAAGCTGGAGGGTGCTCTTCTGGACCGCGGCGATGTAGCCGACGCCCACGATCTCGAGCTTCTTCTCATACCCCTTCGAGACGCCTTCCACCATGTTTGCCGCCAAGGCGCGGGTCAGGCCATGGACAGACCGGGAGATCCGATCGTCTCCGCCCCGCGTCACCTTCAGCAGGCCATCCGCAGGGTCGATCTGTACCTTCACTGCAGGATGGACCCGATGCTCGAGTTTGCCGAGCGGCCCTTCAACCTTGAGCGCATCACCGTCGACGGCGATCTTCACACCCTTGGGTATTTGCACCGGAGCTTTGCCGATCCGCGACATGTCCTCGACCTTTCTGTGCTCGCCCGTCCCGTCGACCATCCCAACGCCTGCCAAAAACCACCCGAATCCAATCCACCCATTCGCGACTTGCTGAACCACCAGTGCCGCTGGAACGGCGGGCGGTAAAGCAAGGCGCGGCAGGTCGAATCACCACAACTCGCAGAGCACTTCTCCGCCGAGCTTGCGCTGTCGGGCCTCGCGATCGCTGACCACACCGCTGCTGGTGGAAAGGATCGAGATCCCAAGCCCACCAAGCACGGGACGCAACCGGACCGACCGGCTGTAGACCCGCCGCCCAGGCGAGCTCACCCGCCGGATGTGGCGGATCAGGCGTTCGCCGTTGGGACCGTACTTGAGCTCGAGCTGGAGCTTAGCTGCAGGCTCGGACTCGACTTCCTTCCAGTCCCAGATGTACCCCTCACGCTTCAACACGTCCGCCACGCCGCGCTTCACCTTGGAGCTCGGTACCTCCACGATGGCGCGTTCGACGCGCACCGCGTTGCGGATGCGCGTGAGCATGTCGGCGATGGGATCGGTCATCATGTCGAGAGAGCCCTTTCGAAACTGTGAACCCTGCCTGCGAACCGTTCGTTCAGCAACTACCTACCTGCCGCACCGAGCCAGTCGTTCAAACCTTGTGCATTCATACTTTCGCCAGCCCTCATTCCCCGACCGGAACCCGTGGGGCCAGTCCGCGAAGACCAAGAGGAAGCAAAATCACCAACTCGCCTTCTTGACACCCGGGATACACCCCTGATCCGCCAACTTTCGGAAGCAGATTCGGCACAGGCCGAACTTCCGATAGACAGCTCGCGGACGCCCGCAAAGCATGCAGCGATGTACCTTGCGGGTCGAAAACTTCGGCGGCCGTTTGGCCATCGCGATCTTGGACTTACTTGCCATAGGTGATTCCAACGGTGGCCGTCGTCGCGGCCGTGTCTGTAACGTTTGGCCCGTAGAGTCATGCCGGTGACTTTAACGGGCAACAATGCCTTTTACTGGTTCGTGCCGCTACGCCGCGGCCTCCCCGTCATCGTCCTTCTTGAGCGGCACGCCCATGGCACGGAGAAACTGCCGTGCTTCGTCGTCCGTCTTGGCCGAGGTCACGAGGGTGATATTCATCCCCTGCGGACGCGTGTACTTGTCCGGATTGATCTCCGGAAACACCATCTGCTCCGAAAGCCCTAGGCTGTAATTGCCGTGGCCATCAAAGGCCGTGCTTGAAAGCCCGCGGAAATCACGCACCCGGGGCAATGCCAGCGACACCAGACGATCGAGGAATTCGTACATCCGTCTTCCTCGGAGCGTCACCTTGCAGCCGATCGGGAGATTCTCACGAAGCTTGAATCCCGAAACCGCGGCCTTGGAAAGCGTGGCGATCGGCTTCTGGCCGGTGACCTGAGTCATCGCACCGATCGCCTCCTCGAGGTACTTCTTCTCGGTGACGGCCACACCGACGCCCATGTTGACGACGATCTTTTCCAGACGGGGGATCGAGTGGGGGTTGGTGCGGTTGAGCGCCTTGGCGAGCGACGGCTGAACCGTCGTCAAGTAGTGCTCGAGCATTCGCGGGGTGCCGGCCGGAGCAGACGCCCCAACGGTTTCGGCGGCCTTCGTCTTCTTTGCCATCACTGCAGTCCTTCCGATGTTCCGAAACCGGCGATGCCGGTCAATCACGTCTTCCGCACAGAACCCACCAACTGTTGTTCACCAATCTCCCAGGCCCGCTCACTTCTTCGCCTTGGCTGCCCTCAGGGTACCGAGATCGGCACCACATTTCCTGCAGACCCGCAACCGACCGCCATCGGCAAGCAACTTGACGCCCATGCGCGATGCCTTGTCGCAACCGCTGCAGACCACCAGCACATTCGATGCGTCGA
>CANGIH010000103.1 GCA_947453875.1 Planctomycetaceae bacterium
AGAATCACCTCGACCTTCGCCAGCGGCTGCCTGACCTTCAGCTTCGCATTGGCGCGGGCGGCCCGGCCGAGCGAGGCGACATCGCGAACGAGCGTCATCCGACGGACGAGATCGGCGTCGAGGAGCCCGGGCGATCCCTGGGGATAATCGGTCAGATGGACGCTCTCCGCCACGGAGTCGCCGAAGGGCCCCACCGCGAGATTGCGCCAGATCGTCTCGGTGACGAAGGGCACGAACGGGGCGGCGAGCCGGGCGATGCCGAGGAGCGTCTCGTAGAGCGTCCAGTAGGCGTCGAGTTTGTCGGGATGGGCTTCAGGCCCGTCGGCACGCCCCGCACCCCAGAAACGATCACGACTGCGGCGCACAAACCAGTTGCTGATGCCATCGACAAGCGAGGAGATCATCCCGGCAGCGGTGAAATGGTCGAACGCATCCATCCGCTCGACGACACCGGCGGCCGTGGCCGAAAGTTCAGCGAGCATCCAGCGGTCGAGCTCGGATCGCTCCGACACCGGCCGCCAGCCGCGGGCTCTGCCCAGATCGGCGTGTTCGAGGTGGCCCGGTGTGTCGAGCGCCTTGCCCGGATCGAATCCGTCGATGTTGGCGTAGATCACGAAGAACGAATAGACGTTCCAGAGCCGGATGAGGAATTCCGGCACGCTCTCGCGGATCGCCCGCTCGCTGTAACGGATCGTCGTCCATGGGGGCTGGCCGGCGAGGAAGTACCAGCGGAGGGCATCGGCGCCGTAGGCGTCGAAGATCACCCCCGGCTCCTTGTAGTTGCGCTTGCTCTTGCTCATCTTCTGCCCGTCCTCGCCGAGCATCAGGCCGAGAACGATGCAGGTACGGAAGGGATGCGGATATTCCGCAAGTGGCGCTTCCACGCCATCGGGAAGGTTGCCGGGGCCATCGCCTCCGAAGAGGAGCGTACTGATCGCCAACTGGCTGTAGAACCATCCGCGGGTCTGGTCGATCGCCTCGGAGATAAAGTGGGCGGGAAACTGCTCCGCGAACTCCTCACGGCCCATGTGCGGCCAGCCCCACTGGGCGAAGGGCATGGCACCCGAGTCGAACCAGCAGTCGATCACCTCGGGCACGCGGCGCATCCTCGCTCCAGACGCGAACGGGGAGTCGTAGGTGACCGCGTCGATGTAGGGCTTGTGGACGCGGAGGTCTTCGGCCAGATCGGGATTGGCGGCCTTGGCGTGATCGAAGACCTCGGTGCCCGCGATCCCCGGCTTGGCCAGCAAATCGGCGTAGGAGGGGACCGCTTCGGCGCGGCCTGTCGACTCGCAGAGCCAGATCGGCAGCGGCGTTCCCCAGTAGCGTTCCCGGGAGAGGGCCCAGTCGACGTTCGTCTCGAGGAAGTGGCCGAAACGCCCTTCCTTGATGTGCTCAGGAAGCCAGTCGATGCGGGCATTGTTGGCGAGCATGGCGTCGCGGAACTGGCTCGTGCGGATGAACCAACTCGCTCGCGGGTATTGGATGAGCGGGTCGTTGTCGGCCCGCCAGCAGAACGGATAGTCGTGGACGTACTGCTCCTGGTGGACGAGTAACCCACGGCCGCGGAGATCGCGGACGATGTCACGGTCGCAGTCCTTCACGAAGCGGCCGCTTCCCATCGGGAAGGTGTCGGTGAAGCAGCCATCCGGAGCGACACAATTGAGCAGCGCCGGCCCCCCCGACTCGAATCGGGGTTGCTCGGCCATGAGCACGCCATAATCGACTTCGCCGAAGGCAGGGGCGACATGGACGATGCCGGTGCCCGAGTCGGTGGTGACGAAGTCGGCCGCCACCACTCGCCACGCTGCTGCCGAGTGGCCACCGCCGATGAGCGGGGACTGCCGGGGAGCACCCTCCGGCCGGTAGGTGTCGAAGGGGGGGAGATAGCTCCTTCCCACGAGGTCGCGGCCAGGAAGTGTGCCGACGTTCACGAAGGTCTTTTTCAATTTCTCGCCGAGGCAGACGGCGAGCGGTTCGGCGACGACGTATTCCGGGGCCCCGTCGATCAACTCGCCTTTCGCGTCCGCCTCGCGGATCACCGCATAGGTCAGGTCGGCCTTCACCGCCGCGAACTGGTTCGAGGGGAGTGTCCAGGGAGTGGTTGTCCAGGCGACGAGGTGGCGATTCGTCGGCCTCCCGAAGTCGTCGAGAAGGGGGAAGGCGACGTACACGCTCGGGTCGGCCACTTCCTTGTAACCCTGGCCCACCTCGCCGCTGGAGAGGGCGGTGCCCCCCTGTGCCCACCACCAGACGATCTTGTGGCCCCGGTAGAGGAGCCCGCGGTCGAAGAGATCGGCGAGTGCCCACCAGACACTCTCGACATACGACTTGCGGTAGGTCACGTAGGCTTCGGAAAGGTCGATCCAGAAGCCGATCCGCTCCGTGATCGATTCCCACTCCTTCATGTACCTCCATACCGATTCCTGACAGCGGTGGATGAACGGCTCCACCCCGTAGGTCTCGATGTCGGCCTTGGAATGGATCCCGAGGGCCTTGCAGACTTCGACCTCGACCGGGAGTCCGTGGGTATCCCAGCCGGCCTTGCGCTCGCAGAACTGGCCACGCATCGTCCGGTAGCGCGGGTAGAGATCCTTGATCGTGCGTGTCAGGCAGTGCCCCGGATGGGGCATGCCGTTGGCCGTCGGGGGACCCTCGAAGAAGACGAATCGCTCGGCGCCGGCACGATGGAGCAGCGACTTGCGGTAGATGCCTGCTTCACGCCAGAAACCGAGGATCGCCAGCTCGTTGGCGGGGAAGTCGGGCTTGCCACGGACGGGATCAAACATGGTGGGAACGGGCTCTGGGATCTGAGGTGCGCGGGGAACTCGACAGTGGATCGAGAGGGGAAGGCTGACGGACGCCGGCGGCTCTTCCCCGGAGTAATCAAAGGTCGACGGTCCTGCCGGTCCTGAAAGCCTCGTCGGCCGCGAGGACGATCCGCAGGCTGCTGACGGCGTCTTCCATGTGGGCAGTCAGATCGCGGTCGTGCCGGATCGCGTCGAGGAAGACCTCCTGCTCGAGCCGGCAGAGGCCGTCGTGATCGGGCTCGTCCTGACAGTCGATCAGCTCGTCGCGGCGGGCGAAGGTGCCGTCCGCGTTCGTCTCGGCATGGTGAAGCTTGAGGAGCGCCGCCTTGGAGTGGGCATTGACGTCGTCACTCGCCGCCTCCCCCTCCCTCGTGCCGACAATGCTCACGCACCCCCTCGGTCCGACGACATCCTTCACGAAGTAGGCCACCTCGCTCATCATCGGCCCCCAACCGGCCTCGTACCAGCCGACCGAGCCATCGGCGAAGGTGACCTGAAGGCAGCCATAGTTGTACATCCCCGGCACGAGCTCATCAGTGAGCCTGGCGCCGATCGCCGAGACGCGAACCGGCTTCGAGCCGGTCATCAGGCACATCACATCGACGTAGTGCACGCCGCAGTCGACGATCGGCGACATTGAGTTCATCAACTGCTTGTGGGTTTGCCACTGGTCGCCGGACGACTGCTGGTTGAGGTTCATTCGCATCACCAGCGGCTTGCCGAGGGTCTGTGCCGTCTCGATGAACTTCGTCCAGGTGGGATGGACGCGGAGGACATAGCCGATGACCAGCTTTTTCCCTGATTTCGTCGCCAGGTCGACCACTTCGCGGGCCTCTCGCACCGTGTTGGCCAACGGCTTCTCGAGAAACACATGGCAGCCGGCAGCGAACGCCTTGCGGGCGTAGTCGGCGTGCGTGTCGGGGTAGGTGTTGATCGAGACGGCGTCGGGAGCGGTCGCCGCCAGCGCCTCCTCGAAGCTGGAAAACTGTCGGTAGTCGGCGCCGAGGGCGGCAAGGAGCGCGTGGCGGGATTTCTCTCCTCGCGACACCACGCCGACGATCTCGAAACCCTCCATCGAGTGGTAGGCCTTGGCGTGGGAGGTGCCCATGTGGCCGCAACCGACGACGAGGATCCTGACAGGACGGGACATCGAGATGGTTCCTTCGGAGGGGAGAAGTGAGGGCCGGAGTGGCTTGTGATGGTCAGCCCCGGGCTTCGCCGGCCCGGCGCACCGCCGAGGTCACCAGCGCCCGGAGTTTCGGCTCCGCAGACCGTGCCACACCGAGGATTCTCTCAACGGTGGCCACCTCGAGGTGGTCGGGAAGACACATGTCGGTGATCACCGAGATGCCCAGCACACGCAGGCCGGCGTGCACGGCGACGATCACCTCCGGCACGGTCGACATCCCCACCACATCGGCGCCGATGCCGCGGAGAAAGCGGTATTCCGCCCTCGTCTCCAGATTCGGTCCGGTGACGGCGACGTAGACGCCGCGGTGGGCGACGAAGTCCTCCCGGCGGGCGACGGCCAACGCTTCGTCGATCAATTCTGGCGTGTAGGGGGCCGACATGTCGGGAAAGCGGGGCCCGAGACGGTCGTCGTTGATCCCGACGAGCGGATTGTCGTTCATGAGGTTGATGTGGTCGTCGATGATCATGATGTCGCCGGTGCGGAAATGCGGGTTGAGGCCGCCACAGGCGTTGGTCACGATCAGGAGGGTGGCTCCGAGACGCTCGAGCACCCGGACAGGGAAGGTGATCTGCGCGAGCGGATAGCCCTCGTATGCGTGCATCCGCCCTTCCATAACGATCACCGGCACCCCGTCGAGCAGGCCACAGACGAGTTGGCCGGCGTGGCCGGTCGCGGTCGAGCGGGCGAAGTGGGGGATCTCGGCGTAGGGAATCGTCACTTGGTTTACGATCGCCGCCGTCACCCCACCGAGTCCGGATCCGAGGATGATTCCCACTGCCGGCATGAGGGGGAAGCGGGCGCGGATCGCATCGCAGGCCTCGGTGATCTTGTCGTACTGCTCGAGCATGCTGTCCCCGGTCGGTCTCGCCTCTTCGCGGCCCGGGGTCAGACGCGACCGAAAAGGGCGCGAAACTCCGGGCGCCCGCGCAGCGACTCAAGGTCGGGATCGACCTCCATGTGAGCCACGTCGTCGTACCCCAGACGGATCGACGCGGCGAGACATTCAATCGCCTCGTCGGGACGCCCGGCCAGTGCCAGCGAGCAGGCAAGATTGTAGCGGGCGAGGAAATCGGCGGGCAGGCGGGCAACAAGGCGCCGGTCAAGATCGAGCGCCCGGGCCACCAGCCCCTTCTGCGAGGCCAACTCTCCCAGGACCCTCAGCACCTCAACCGACTCGCCATTCCGGGAGAGAAGGTTCTCGAAGAAGTCGAGATCGAAGTCGAGTTGGGAGAGCTTGCCGAACCAGGGCAGGGGAGCGCCGTCGCGGGCCCCTCCAAGGGAAAGTCGCGATGGCTCCGAATGATCGCCGTCCGTCTTCCTGCGCCGCGAGGAATCATCCGAGCCGGTCGTGTCGTCGTGTCCGGGCATGGTGATCACCTCGCGGACGAGCCTTGGGCTCACTTCCGCTTCGAGGGCCCCTTGGCGGGAGGCGGCGGGGGCTCGTTCTCTTCTGGATGATCCCAGTCGGGATCGTTGTCCTCTTCCTCGAAGTCGTCATCGAAATCGTCGTCGAAATCGTCGAAGCTCGATTCCTCATCGACCGACGGGGGAACCGTCAGATCCTCCTCGTCTCCGAGTTCGTCGTCGGCATCCTCCGGGTCGTCCGCGCACACAAGACTACCCCGCCTTGGAGCAAGGCCGATGGGAAGGGCCTCGGTGGTGCCTGCCGGCAGGAACGACCATTCCGTGGGAAGCGGAAGCATGGAGCCGACAAGCGGGAGTGGGGCGGTCATGGGCGGGAGGTGTTTCCTCGGTGCAGGCGGGGCAGTGGTCGGGCGGAGGCGACGGCGAACCTCCAGAAAACCCTCTTGTTGCGACCGCGTCAAGGCATCGACCGAAGAGCAAGCCGACGACACTTGAGTTCTCGTCAGGAATCGGAGGCCGCCGGACGGGGGCGTGGAGGGGATTCAGGTGTGGTAATCGGCGTTGAGATGCACATATTCGGCCGTCAGGTCGCTGGAGTAAAAGCGAATCGATTCGGATCCGGATCCCATGTCCAGTTCGATCAGCGTCTCGCGGGCCGCCTTGATCGATTCCGACACCGCGTCCCCGTCGAATTCAACCGGCGCGCCGTCGCGAAACAGGAGGGTTCCATTGAGCCGGAGGAGCATCTTGTCTGGTGCGAAGCGGACGCCGGAATAGCCGGCGGCCGACACGATCCGGCCCCAGTTCGGGTCGGCGCCGCAGATGGCGGTTTTCACCAGCGGACTATCGGCGATCGTTCGGGCGATCTGACGAGCCTCATCGCGCGTCGGACAGCCGGTGACCTCGATCCGCAACACGTGGGTCGCGCCCTCGCCGTCGTCGGCAATCTCTCGGGCCAGCGCCTCGCAGGCGTCGTGGAGGGCTGCGGCGAAGGCCTCGAGCCCCTTGCCCGAGAGTGGCTTCCCGCCGGCAGCGCCGTTGGCGAGGAGGAGGACAGTGTCGTTGGTGCTCGTGTGCCCGTCGACGCTGACGCAATTGAATGTCCGCTCGGCCGCCTCGCCGAGGAGGGCCTGGGCATCGCGAGGGTTGAGCGCCGCATCGGTGAGGATCACCCCCAGCATCGTCGCCAGCCTCGGGCCGACCATCGCGGCGCCCTTGGCCATGCCGAAGAGGGTGTATTGGGTGCCGCCGGAGGTGAAGGTCGATCCTGACAGCTTCGGGCGGGTGTCGGTGGTCATCATGCCTCGTGCGGCGGTGACGACCGAATCAGAATCGGTTGCGAGCCTCCCTGCGACCGTGCCGAGTCCCTTCTCGATCTTCGCAAGAGGGAGGAATTCCCCGATGATCCCTGTCGAAAGCACGAGCACCGACGAGGCCGGCACACCGACCAGATCAGCCGCAGTGGTAGCCATTCGTTCGGCATCAGAGAGGCCACGGCTTCCGGTGCAGGCATTGGCGTTTCCGGAATTGACCGCGATGGCGCGAAAGCCGACGCCCGGGGTACGGGCACGGTCGAAGATGACCGGAGCGGCGCAGACAAGATTCGTCGTGTAGACACCGGCGCCCGTCGCCGGGGTATCGGAGACGATCAACGTGATGTCTTCACGCGTCGGATTGCGCTTCAATCCAGCATGCGTGCCGGCCACGCGGTAACCCTTGGGGAGCGACGGGATCGGCAGGCGGAGAGGCGTTTCGGCGATGGGCATGGCTTGGGGCGGAGAATGGTGGGCGGGGAAGGCGGGGCGGGACGCGGAAAGAATTAGAAATCGGCCTCAAAGCATGCCGGTCCATTCCGGGAAACCGAACAGGCAGTTGAAGTTCTGGACGGCTGCCCCGGAGGCTCCCTTCACAAGGTTGTCGAGGCAACTGATGAGCAGGATCCGGCCGCGGACGACCCTGGCGGTGATGTCGCAGAAGTTTGTATCGACGGTGTCCTTGGTGCCCGGGAGGTGATCGACCACGCGCACGAACCGTTCCTTCCCGTAAGTCTCCCGAAGGCACGCAAAGATATCGGCTTCGGAGATGCTGCCCCGCGGCTTGGCGTAGATCGTTGAGACAATACCGCGGTCCATGGGGGCCAGTTGCGGGGTGAAGATCACGCTCGGCGCCGATCCAGCGAACCGTCCGATGATCTGCTCGATCTCTGGGGTGTGGCGGTGGCGGCCCACGTTGTA
>CANGIH010000104.1 GCA_947453875.1 Planctomycetaceae bacterium
AGATCGGCGAGCGAAACGGCTTTCTTCCCGGCGAGTTGAGCGCCGTTGAATCGTGTCTGGATCCCCTGGATGGTGTCGAGCACTTCCGCCAGCCGCGGCGGATCGTTCACTTCCCAATCCTTCTGCGGCATGAGACGAATCCGGGCGCCGTTCGCTCCGCCGCGCTTGTCGCTGCCGCGGAAGGTCGATGCCGACGCCCAAGCAGTCGATACGAGCACCGGGATCGAGAGCCCCGACGCCAGGATCGCGGCTTTGAGGATCGCGATGTCGGCCGCGTCGACGAGCGTGTGCGTGAGGGGAGGGAGTGGGTCCTGCCAGATGAGCGCCCCGGCGGGAACCTCGGGCCCGAGATAGCGTGAGATCGGCCCCATGTCGCGGTGGGTCAATTTGAACCAGGCCCTTGCGAAGGCGTCGGCAAACGCCTGCGGGTCCGCGTGGAAGCGGCGGGCGATCGGCTCGTAGATCGGGTCGACCCTGAGGGCGAGATCGGTCGTCAGCATGACCGGCGCGTGTCGCTTCGCCGAATCGTGGGGATCGGGGACCACCGTCGCGGCGGCGGGATCGGTCGGAATCCATTGATGGGCGCCAGCCGGGCTCTTCGTCAGCGTCCATTCGTAGCCGAACAGCATTTCGAAGTAGCTGTTGTCCCAGGTGGTCGGTGTGGGGGTCCAGGCACCTTCGAGGCCGCTGGTGATTGTGTCGTTGCCGTTGCCGGTGCCGTAGCTGTTCTTCCAGCCGAGGCCCTGCGCCTCGAGGGGCGCTCCCTCCGGCTCGGGGCCGACGTGGCTCGGGGCGGCGGCGCCGTGGGTCTTGCCGAAGGTGTGGCCGCCGGCCACGAGGGCGACGGTCTCCTCGTCGTTCATTGCCATGCGAGCAAAGGTCTCGCGGATGTCGCGGGCGGCGGCGGCCGGATCGGGCACGCCGTTGGGCCCCTCTGGATTGACGTAGATCAATCCCATTTGGACGGCGGCGAGGGGGTTCGCGAGTTGTCGGTCGCCGCTGTATCGCTCGTCACCAAGCCACGTGTGTTCAGGCCCCCAGTAGGTCTCGTCGGGCTGCCAGGCATCCACACGCCCGCCGCCGAATCCGAAGGTCTTGAATCCCATCGATTCCAGGGCGACGTTGCCGGTGAGCACGAGGAGATCGGCCCACGAGATCTTCCTGCCGTACTTCTGCTTGATCGGCCAGAGGAGTCGGCGAGCTTTGTCGAGATTGGCGTTGTCGGGCCAGCTGTTGAGCGGCGCAAACCGCTGCATGCCGGCCCCCGCGCCGCCGCGGCCATCGCTGATGCGATACGTGCCCGCGCCGTGCCAGGTCATGCGGATGAAGAAAGGCCCGTAGTGGCCATAGTCGGCCGGCCACCAGGGCTGCGACGAGGTCATCAGCGCGAGGAGATCGGCCTTGAGGGCGGCGAGGTCGAGGGTCTTGAACGCTGACGAATAGTCGAAGCTCCCTCCCATTGGATCGCTGGCCGGAGGATTCTGCTGGAGGATCCGCAGATTGAGCTGATCCGGCCACCAGTCCCGGTTGGCCGCGCCCTTCGACGGGTCGGCATGGGGAGCGGGCGAGAACGGGCACTTGGCTTCGTGAGGCATGGCGAGGTCTCCTGACGGTCGATCTTAGCTGTCCGTGAAGAACCTGTTCCACGGGCAGCTCGACTCAGGAGCGATCGGGCCTGTCGCCCCGTGAGCCGAGTCCCGGCGCGTCCCGCTTCGACGCTGCACGCCATCTCCGGCGTTCCCGGGGCGCATTAGCACCGCTCGATGCCCGTCGAGCATTCCATCCTTGGAGCAACCGGGCGGCGGGCCCGCAGCACGCCGTGCAGTGCTTCATGCGCAGGCGTCACCACCACATAGACCGCCAGTGACAAGACTGCCAAATCTCGTGGCGAATGATCCGGGGAAAGAAGCCACCACCCGGTCGCGAGCGCGAGCCATGTGGGGACCAGAAGCGGAAGTGCTGCGGTGTGGACTGCTGCAAGACCGCGGACGAGGTTCACGGCACGGGTGGTTAACAGGTGGGGGCCGATGGATGGAGATCGCACGACACCATTCTGAGGTGATGCGATCACTTCCATGAGCGGCCCCATCTCCCTCCAAGCGTGCCAGCAGAGAAAGTAGAGCCCGATCGAATAGAGGGGGTCGGCAACGGCCCCCAACACGCCGATGACAGTGAGATCGACGACGGTGTCAACCGAGCGGCGGAGCGCCCCGGCCTGATTGCAGGACGATCCGGTCTCGATGGCCAGTGCCAGCATGGCTGTGAGAATCAGACAGAGGCCTGCCCACCGGATCGTGGGGGGGGCGAACGCGGGAGACACGCCGGTCCTTTCCATGTCCAGGAGTGTCAGCAGGCGTGCGACAACGGCAGACGTTTCCGCTGGCCATACCGCCAGGGGGACTCCAAGCACGCTCGACCCTCGGGCCAGTGCCGCCAGTGCCTGCCGCGGCCAATCCCCAGGGGGGGGCGACTGTGCGCGGGCATGGGACAGACCGAAGTGCCAGATGCTCAAAGCCGTAAACAGCGCCACCGTGAGCTTGGGCATCAGCAGCACGGCGAGGACAACCACCCCCATCAGGGCGATATAGGCGGCGGAGAGGCGTAGCGTGGTCGACCAGCCGCACAGCTGCCTGGTCGCGGCGAGATCGGCCGCTCCGTGCGGCAGTCCGACTGCCACCAGCGCGACCAGCCACGGCAGGGAAGCAGCGAATGACGACCACACAGGGCCGAGCACGATCGCAGCGGCAGCCGCAGTCGCGAGCACCGCGAGGGGTACCCACCGAAATGTCGTTTGCATGCGGCATGCTTCCCGCCTGTGGGGCATCGCGGACGCTTCTCGCCGCTTGTCATGCCCGCAGAGGAGGCGTGGCATGGAAGTGACTCATCGCCTGCATGCCGTGGTAGGCCACCAGCCCGAAGCCCACCTTGTTGATCACATCGGCGACGTTGTAGACGATCTCCCGAAGCTCACCGTAGCCCGAAGAAGCCATCAGAAATCCGATGGGATAGATCGCCCAGCCGATGAGCACGAACAATCGCATCGTCTTGAGCGCCTGGGCCAAAGGTACAGGCGCGTCGGCGATCGCCTGTCGGAGTTGTGCGTAAAGCACACCGACGATCAGAAGCTCGCACCCGCACGACATCAGGAAGAATGTCCACCACCGCTCTGAGTTGACAGGCGACGTCTCGGCGATGAATGCCAGGACGATCATGGCCACGTCGAGCAGCACGAGTTGCAGGAAAAACCTCGTGCCCCGATCCCCCATCCTCAGGAGCAGGGGGAACTTGATCAGTAGGAGCGGTGTGGTGAAGAGCCAGTCGACATAGCGCAGTGCGGTGGGAAACTGGCCGCCCGACTCCTGATAGACGTGCGTCATCTTGAGGTAATGGAAGCAGGCGATGGCACAGATCAGTCCCGCCACCACCATCGCACCACGGTACGCCGCATCGACCGAGTCGCGAAGGAGAAAGAAGTAGAGTGCACCGGCTCCCATCGCGACCGTGCCGGCAAAGAAGAGATACAGCGTGACGGATTGGAGTGGGGCATTCTTCGTGAAATCGAGCGACAGGGCGTTGGCGTGCTCCGTCACTGACGCGATCTGGGCCAGCAGGGCGTTCATCGAGATCTTCCTGTTCGTGGTGGGGCGGATAAAGTTCACGTCGCATTCGAGTCCCCGCGTCCTGCACGGCCGGAGTGAGGCCCTCCAGCGATCGGCAGCATCCGTGCGGGGAGCCGTCCTGGCCCACCGTCAGCAATGCATGCTAAGGATGACGGCGACGAGAAGACACGACAGGGAATCAGGGGCCTGTTCGGATTCCACGGTCGTCGGATGTGCCCGTTGTCGCCGCGGGGTTCCCGGCCGAATAAAAAGAGTCATCCCCGACGTTGACCATGTGGGCACTTCGAGGCACCCTGGGCGCGCTCGAGCCCACGGCGGGGCTCCTGGACACTGCAGGAAAGTGCCTGGAGCGGGCGATCACTGGTACGGCAGTTGCGGGGCGGTATTGGCGAGCATGAGCGTCAGCCGAATCAGTTGCCTCCAGCCTCCAGGGTAGGTGGCGGCTGGAAGACGGGTCGAGGGGGGCGTGCAAGGGCCACGGCGTCACCGTGCGGGCGAGTCGAGTGACGAATCGCAGCCGGGCCGGGCATCGCGAGCTGCCCGGCCCGCTCTGCTGATCCGACGCGAGCGGCGGCGGAGGGATCACCTCACCGCTGGCTGTAGCGCCGGCAGGCATACCAGCGGCCGTCCCGTCCCTGGGCGATCCCTTCTTCGAGGACCGCTCCGCAGTTGTTGCAACACGACGCCAGGGCCGCGTCCGGGCTGCCGCCAACGCCGACTCCCTCGTAGGTGCTGCCGTGACTCGCGGCGTGGACCATCGAGCATGAGGCCGCCATCGACTCGGCGTGCCCCTGGGCCCCGCCGCTGGTCACCGTGCGCTTGGGCACTGTCGAAACGCTGTTATCCGTGCTTGAAGTCGACCGATTGGTTGTTCTGGTCGTCGTCGCCGACCTCCGCGAGAACGGTCCGGCGTGAGCCGAGCCGGCAAGCATCATCATCACCGCCATGGCAAACAGAATCCGCATAGCCACCTCCGTGGGAATCAATCCTCGGTGCATCGACATGGCGACAACCTACCAACCATCCGCCCGCGGTTCAGCAATTGGCAGGTTGGGGGGACGGGGAGTTCCTGGTCGAGTCGCGTGGCGACGCTGGCGGGCCCCATCGATCCTCTGGCGAGCAGACCTGTTGTTGCCCGCTGACGTCTTCCCGTTGGTGGGGGAGGCCGCCCTCCTTCCGGGCGTTCACGAAGGTCCTCGCCACGACCTCGTCGAAGTCGTACGGATCGACGCCGCCGCCTTCTTCCTGGTTGAACGTGACGTCGAAGCAGATCAGCAGGTGGTCGCAGCCCCGCTGCGCTCTCGCAGTACGGGCAGGTGACCTCTCCATCGTCGTCTTCGGAGCGTTCGTCTTTCATCGCCGCACCTCCTCCTCCCCGAGCCGCCACCGGTTGGAATGGCGTTGTTTCGCCGCCTGCCTCCGAGCCCGGATCTCGTGGGCCTTCGTGATCGTCGCGACGTGCAACGCCACGAGTTCGTTCCTGGTCAGGCCGTCGTCGACGTAGCCGCCAGCAAGCACGAACGCCGCCGGCGATTCCTGGCGGTCGATCCACTCGAAAACGATCTCCTCGCGAGTGACGAGGTCGTGCTGACTGACGCCGTCGCCAGCCGGATCGACGCCGGCGTTGTAGAGCACAAGACAAAAGCCGGCGTGGCCGAGCCGGTCGAGCTCGCGCTCAATCGTCTGCAGGTAGTCTCGCCTATCCGCGATCACGCCGCCGGTCGATGCCGCGACCGCCGAGAACAGCCGGGGTTCCCAGGGGAAGCCCTGCGATCGGGCGAGTGACTCGGGTTCACCGCTGATCACCGCATCGACGTATTCGGCTGAGTGGACATCGAGGAGCTGCTCGCGGGTGGCAGCTTGGGGGGATGTGAGCCGGAGGCCTGGAATGGCAAGGGAATCGACGATCCACCCAGATGTGCGAGTCGTGTCGAACAACTGCTCGGCGGCGACGTAGTCGTTGTTGAAGAAGAGTTTCACGGTCGGAGTTGTACGCACGCTCCCGGCTCTTCAGTCCCCCTATGACACGGAACACCTGGAGACCACTCCAAAGAGGGTGGTAAGATTCCCCCAGCATTCGGCTCGATTGGCCGGCCCCGCAAGGGGTCGACCTTCCGTGTGCGCCCACCACAACCACCCTTGCATGCCCTGATAGCCTCCAGACGGTGATCAAAGATCCCGTCCAAGAGGAGGTGGTTCATGGGTCGGCAGTCGGATCCACGGAAGACTGCGGCGTGGGAGCGGCGGCTGGCCCGCTACGGTGATTCAGGTCTCACGGTGGGCCGATTCTGCGACCGCGAGGGAGTGTCGATCGCGACCTTCCACTATTGGCAGCGGAAGTTCCGCGACGCCTCGGTCGAGGAGACGGCCTGGGCGACGCCAGCCGCGCCGGTGGCCCGCTTCGACCCGGTCGAAGTCGTGAGCCGCCCGGCCGTGACGATCCGCTTTGCGAGCGGCGCGGTGATGGAGATCCCGGAGGACCGCGAGGATCTCGTGAAGGCCGTGGTCCTTGCGCTCGCGACCGAGGCGGCGCCATGCTGAGCATCGCCCCTCCGCCGACGATCTATCTCCACGCCGGCGCCACCGACATGCGCAAGAGCTTTGACGGCCTCTCGGGGATCATCCGTGGCAGCTTCGGCGGCGACCCCGCCGACGGCAGCTTGTTTCTCTTTGTGAACAAGCGCCGCGACCGGCTCAAGGCCCTGTGGTGGGACGGCGACGGCTTCGCGCTCTGGTACAAGCGGCTTGAGCAGGGGACCTTCGAGACCGTGGCGGCGAAGGATGGGAGCCCGCGCGTGAGGATCGACAAGACCCAGCTGGCGATGATCCTCGGCGGCGTGCGACTGGAGACGGCGCAACGGAGGAAGCGATACCGGCGCGTGCTCGCCTGAAAAAAATCTGCGCGGCTGCCAAATTAGCGCTTGCGCTTTTTGGGAGAGGTTTTTATGATGCGCGCATGACGAAGGAACTCGTGCTCCCAAACGATCTGGCCGCATGCCACGCGATGATCGCGAAGCAGCAGCGCGTGATCGATCGGCAAACCGACCTGCTCGAAGATCAGAAGGTCGAGATCGCGAAGCTCGAGAAGGAGCGCGACGCCGCCCTCCAGCTCGCCTTCCGGAAAAAGATCGATCGCTACCTCGCCGATCCGAAGCAATTCGTCATCGATTTCGGTGATTCTCCCGAGGTGGTCGACGCGGCCGCAGGAATCGCCGATGCCGCTCTTGAAATGGTGGGCGGCTACGAGCGGCGCAAGCCGGGCACGGAGAAGCCCCGCTCGGAAGCGCTTCCGGCCCATCTTCCCCGCTACGAAGTGAAGCTGCCGGTGCCAGCCGATCTCAAAGAGTGCTCAACGCACGGCGAGCGGGAAGTGATCGGCTACGACTGGCAGGAGACGCTCGAAGTCGTGCCGCCGAAGCTCGTCGTGAGACGCACCGGGATCCCGAAGCTCGCCTGTAAGAAGGCACCCGAGTGTGGGGTAGTGGAGGCTGATCGACCGGTCGGACTGATCGAGGGAAACAAATACGACACGAGCGTGGCGGCGGAGATCGTCGTCGACAAGTATGCCTATCACATCCCGATCTACCGCCAGCAGGATCTGTTTGCGTCGTGCGGATGGACGCCGTCGCGGGGCACACTGCTGAACATCCAGAAATCAGCGGCGGAGCTTCTCCGGCCGCTGGTGGCGCACCTCCGGGAGGTGGTGCGTGCGGGGCCAGTCATCGGCACCGACGACACGACGGTGACGCTGATCACGCCCCAGGAAATGCCCGATTTCGATGCCTCGGATCCGAAGTCCGCCCGTGCGCGCGAGGTGATCGCGGCTGCGCTCGAGCCGCGGCGCGCGAGCGTGACGGCGCGGATGTGGGCCTATCGAAGCGTGACCGCGCCGATCAACCTCTTCGATTTCACCGTCAGCCGTCATCGCGACGGCCCGGAG
>CANGIH010000105.1 GCA_947453875.1 Planctomycetaceae bacterium
CTGCACGACCGCCCCGAGACGGGGCCTGCGGAGCGGTTGCTATCCGCTCGACGACCATTACAAGGATCTCGAGCCGGACGCATCGGCGATGCAGAACCTCCGCCGCGCTGTCGATGATGGCCCCTGAAGGATTCGGGCAGACACGATGGAAGCATTCGTCGAACAGGCTTTTGAGTGGTGGCTGCGGCTCTGGCCCCACCTCGTCGCCGCTGCAATCGTCCTTGTGGACATCGTCCTCTCGGCGCACGCCATCCTCACGAAGCGCGACACCCGCTCGACGATCGGTTGGGTGGGGCTGATCTGGTTTTCACCCGTCTTCGGCGCGCTGGCCTACGTTCTCTTCGGCGTCAATCGGATCCGCTCACGCGCCGCCCGGATGCGGGCCGGGAGAGCCACGATCCAGCACGAGATCGCCGGCTGCATCCCCGATGAGGGCCGTCTCACGGAAGCGATCGGCCCGGCGGAGTCTCCGTTGCGTGCGCTCGCCCTGCTCGGCGAAAGGGTGACCGAGCGGCCACTCACCGACTGCAACCAGATCGAGCCGCTCGACGGCGGCGACATCGCCTACGCGGCGATGCTCGAGGCGATCCACGGGGCGACGCGAAGCATCGGATTGGCCTCCTACATCTTCGACAACGACCCGACCGGGAGGGAGTTTGCCGAGGCTCTGGCCGCAGCGACTCGACGCGGCGTCGCCGTCCGAGTCCTCATCGACGGCATCGGCTCCACCTACTCCCACCCGCCGATCACGGGGTTGCTCGAGGAGTCGGGAGTGCGGGTCGCCACCTTCCTCCCCACCGGCGTTCCGTTCTATTTCCCTTACGCCAATCTGCGCACTCACCGCAAGATCATGGTCGTCGACGGAGCGGTCGGGTTCACCGGCGGCCTCAACATCCGCGACGGCTGCCGCCTCTCCCGCTCACCGGCGCACCCGGTCAAGGACATGCACTTCCGGCTTACAGGTCCGGTCGTGGCACAGCTGCTCGAGGTGTTCGCCGAGGACTGGCAGTTCGCGACGGGCGAGGCCCTCGACGACGACGGCGACGGAAGTCTTTCCGCTCCCTGGCTCCCCAGGGTGCAGAGCACCGGCTCGATGCCCGCCCGCGGGATCCGCTTCGGTCCCGACGACCCCGACATTGGCCGCATCCGCCTGGTGATCGTGGCGGCGCTGGCGGCGGCGCGGAAGTCGGTGCGCGTCATGACCCCCTACTTCCTCCCTGATGATGCCATCTGCCAGGCGCTCGACGTGGCGGCGATGCGCGGCGTCGAAGTCGACATCGTGATCCCGGAGGAAAACAACCTGGCGCTCGTCGCCTGGGCCTCGACGTCGATGCTCTGGCAGGTGCTCGGCCGCGGCTGCAACGTCTGGAAGTCCCCACCGCCGTTCGACCACACGAAGTTACTGGTGGTCGACGGCGCCTGGGCGATGTTCGGGAGCGGCAACTGGGACGAGCGGAGCCTGCGGCTCAATTTCGAGTTCAATGTCGAGACCTACGATCGCGACCTGTGCACCCGGCTCGACCGGCACGTCGCCGGCGTGATCAGCCGGTCGCGTCGAACGACGCTCGAGGAGGTCGACGGCCGGAGCCTGCCGGTGCGGCTCCGCGACGGCATCGCCCGCCTCTTCTCCCCCTATCTGTGACCCGCCGCCCGACCGTTCCCCCCGGAGCGTCCCCTTGTCGCCGAACTTCCTGACGCGAGTCGCCATCCCGACGCTGATTCTGGTCGCGCTCTGCGTTCGTCCCACCGTCGCCGCCGACCGGCCGGTGCTCGAGATCACCGCCGACACCATCCTCGATCCCGACACCACCTACGGCGCGATCGTGATCCGCACCGGCGGCGTCACGATCGATGGCCGCGGCGCGATCCTGCTCGGGAGCCTCGGGGGCGACCCGAGCGGCTTCACAGGAACGGGCATCCGGGCCGACGGGGTGTCGGGAGTGACGCTGAAAAATGTCCGCGCACAGGGTTGGGAACGGGGGCTCCATGTCAGCGATGCTGAAGGCTGGACGATCGACGGCTGCGATTTCTCCGACAACTTCCACGACCCCCGCTTCGGCTGGGGGGAGAATGGACGTCGCGGCGGCATGCTCCTCGAACGTGTCTCCGCCAGCCGGATCTCGGGCAACCGGGCCTTCCGGGTGTGGGACGGATGCGTGCTCGTCGAATCCGACGACAACACTCTGACCGGCAACGACTTCTCCCACGCCTCCAACACCTGCCTCAAGCTCTGGACCTCATGCCGCAACACCGTGCGGGGCAACCGCCTCACCCACGGCATCCGCATCGACCCGGGCGAGGTCCACGCCCGTGACTCGACGTGCGTGCTCCTCGAGAGCGGTTCCAACGACAACCGTTTCCTGGACAACGACTGCACCCACGGAGGCGACGGCATCTTCATCCGCGTGCTGAACGGATGGGTGAGCACCGGAAACCTCTTCGAGGGGAACGACTGCTCGCATGCCAACAACAATTGCATCGAGGCCTGGGCGCCGCGCAACCGGTGGATCCGCAACAAGGCCAACGGCGGCAGCTACGGCTTCTGGCTCGGCGCCTCCGACCAGAACGTGCTGGTGGAGAACGAGGCCTGCGACAACGGTCGCCCGGACGGCCCGCACAACTCGCCCCATCTTCCGGACTCAGGGCACGCGGGCATCGTGTTCATGTTCGGGCCGTCGAGCCACACGGTGCTTCGCGGCAACGTCTGCCGCGGCAACAACGGCGCCGGGATCGCGGCGATCGGCGATCTTCCCAGCAAGGGGAGGGCGTGGCGGGCGTTCCACTGGGTGGCGGAGGACAACTTTCTCGAGAACAATCGCTGGGGATTCTACCTGCAGCATGCCGACATGCTCGACTTCGCCGCCAACCGCTTCACAGGGAACACCGCTGCAGACCTGTTCGACGCCGGCAATGTCACCGGGCTCGTCGAGCACGCACCCGTCACCTCCGCCGCCGCCCCTCGTGCTGTGCTCGAGGGCCCGGCCGTCGTTGGTGTCGGCGAGCCTGCCCGTTTCAGTGCCGCGTCGAGCCTGGCTCCCGACGATCGCACGCGGACCTTCCGTTGGCAGATCGACAGCGAGCGGTATCCCGATGGGCCGGAAATCGAGGTCCGATTCGCGGGGCCAGGCTTCCACCGCGTGGCACTCACTGTGACGGCGGGGGGGCGATCGGACCTCGCTTGGCGCGATCTCATCGTCGTCGATTCCAGTCCGGAGAGTGGAACCGAATGGGGGGCTGAGTTCGCTCAACCGACCGGGTGGCGGTCCGAGGACGGGGCATCGCAGGTCAGCTTCTCGATCGACAGAATCACCAAGCTCGTCGGCGCGGCATCGCTGTCGGCCAGGGTCGATCCCTATGGGGGAGGGCGGGTGACGCTCTTCGCCGATCTCGATGGCCCCCCGCGCCGGCTCCCACCCGGCGGCTCGGTGGTGGCCTGGATCCGGGCCCGTAATCCGCACGTCCCGGCATGGCAGGATGGCAATCCGGTGATCAGCCTCCGCGACGCAGGCGGGGGAACGATGCGCCTCACGCCGTCAGTCGATAGGCTCGCCACCCCGGCCGACACCGAGACCCGGGAAGGGTGGCTGCGCGTCGAGGCCCCACTGGCCGGGGGTGATGGCTGGATCCTGTCGGGGGACCGTCTCGACGCCGTCTCGAGTATCGGCCTGGGGTTCGATTCCTGGGGGGCACCTCCGCTCGACATCTGGATCGACGGGCTGCACCTCTCCGGCGAATCAGCCCCGGAGTGAACCACTTCCGTCGGGGCCTGCTCCGGCAACCGGTCGCGAACGGCCGTTCACCGGGGGCGAATTGTCACCGCACGGAAGGTCTTCTACAGTGCTGGTTCCCTTTCGAGCGAGATCGACATGCCTCACCCGACGCTTCCCCATCCACCTTTCGACGCCTCCCTCGACGCCATCGACCAATTGCGTTCCGTGGGCCGGGAGTTCCACGCCCGCGGCTGGTCGCTCGGCACGAGCAGCAACTACAGCGTGGTCGCCTCCCGCGCACCGCTCGAACTGTTGATCACCGTCAGCGGCAAGGACAAATCGGCTCTCGGCCGCGACGACTTCGTCCGCGTCGATGCGACGGGCCGGCCCTGCGACGGCACGGGGAGAAAATCATCCGCCGAGACCCTGCTTCATTGCCTCATCGCCGAGCTCATCCCCTCCGTCGGCGCCATCCTCCACACCCATTCCGTCTGGTCGACGATCCTTTCCGGGGCTGATCTTCCCAGGGGCGCGGTGCGGATCGAGGGCTTCGAGATGCTCAAAGGTCTCGACGGCATCGTCACCCACGAGACGTTCGAGGAGGTGCCGGTCTTCGCCAACGCCCAAGACATGAACGAATTGGCCGGACGGATCCGGGCCCGGTTCACAGCCGCCGACTGGAGCCACCCGACCCGACCGCCGTTCCACGGCTTCCTCCTCTCCCGGCACGGGCTCTACACCTGGGGGCGCGACCTCGCCGAAGCCCGCCGCCAGATCGAGATCCACGAGTTCCTGTTCGAGTGCGTCGCCCGGAGCCGGACGTTCCCCACGCTGTCGGCGTACCAGCAGCAGTCGGCCCAGCAGTGATTCCTGCCGGTTCACCCATCACGATCCCCGCCCCCCCCACTTCCTCGCCATCCCTCCAGGAGTAAGCCCCATGGCCATCGTCTCCGTCCCTGCCGCCGCCCGCCGGGTCAGCGGGTTTGCCGACGTGAAGGCATTCCTCGCCGAGCATGGCATCGACCACGAGATCTGGCCGCTCGAGGACCGGGTCGATCCGTCAGCCCCGGCCGACATGATCCTTGCCGCCTATGCGCCCGAGATCGACGACCTCAAACGCCGCGGTGGATTCGTCACCGCCGACGTCATCGACGTCTACCCCGACACGCCGAATCTCGACACGATGCTCGCCAAGTTCGCCAAGGAGCACACCCACACCGAGGACGAGGTGCGGTTCATCCTCCAAGGGCGTGGCGTGTTCCACATCCATTCTTCCGCGCCCGACGGCACCGACACCGTGTTCGCGATCGAGGTCGGCGCGGGCGATCTGATCAGCGTTCCGAAAGACACCAAACACTGGTTCGATCTCTGCGAGGATCGACGGATCCGCGCCATCCGCCTCTTCCAGGACACCACCGGCTGGACGCCGCACTACATCGAGGGGGGCGTTCACGCCGGCTACGAGCCGCTCTGCCTCGGTCCCGCCTGGATGGCTGGCGGTGGAAAGGCGGCGTCGTGATCGTCTTCGACGGCCGCGCCGTCCTTCTCGACGTCGAGGGAACCACCTCGTCGATCGCCTTCGTCTACGACGTGCTGTTCACGTTTGCCCGCGAGCGTGTCGGGGACTTCCTCTCCGTCCACTCCGGCGACGCTGCCGTGCGCGGGCTCTGCCCGCCGATCCTCGCCGAGGCGGGCGATCCGGTGGCCGCCGACGCCCCTCACGATCCTCCTCGTGCGGCAGCAGCGGCGCTCGAACTGATGCGTCGCGACGCCAAGTTCGGGCCGCTCAAGGACCTGCAGGGGCGCATCTGGCGGAGCGGTTTCGAATCGGGCCAGCTCGTGGCCCATGTCTTCGATGACGTCCCCGCGGCGTTCGACCTGTGGAGCGGGTCGGGGCTCGATCTCCGCATCTACTCTTCGGGATCGGTCGAGGCCCAGAAACTCTTCTTCCGCCACACCGCCCACGGGGATCTCACCCCCCACCTCCGCGGCCACTACGACACCGCCATCGGGCCGAAGCGTGAGTCGGCGAGCTACGCGATGATCGCCGCCGACATGGGATTCGATCCCCGCCAGATCCTGTTCGTCAGCGACGTGGGGGAGGAACTCGACGCCGCCCGCCGTGCCGGCATGCAGACCGCCCTGGCCGACCGCCCCGGCAACCGCCCCGCGACGAGCGTGTACGACCACCAGACGGTGACGTCGTTCGGCGAGATCGTCACCTGAACCACGCCGCCACACGATGCCCCCGCCCCCCACTTCACCGCTCGATTCCGTCCGGCCGACACCGCGGGGCGCTGCCGGGTCGTCGACCCACTCCGATCTGGAACGGGCGCTGCGCGAGGCCCACGAGCGTGCCTCTGCAGACCTCGGTGGCAGCGGGCCACCCGATCTCGGTGTCGTCTTCGTGTCGTCGGCGTACGGGGAGGCGATCCGCCCCGCGCTCGACGGCCTCGCCGACGCCCTCGATCTTCCGGCCGTGATCGCGACAACCGCCGAGGGGGTCCTCGCGGGGGGCACGGAATACGAATCGGGCCCCGCGGTCGCCATCTGGCTCGGCAGGCTCCCCGGGGCCGTGGTGGAGCCTTTTGCGCTTGAGTATGTCGGCAACCCCGATGGCGGGAGCTTCCTCGGCTGGCCACAGAGGCTCGAGCAGGGCTGGCCGGATGGGGCGGGCATGCTGCTCCTTGCCGACCCTTTCTCCTTCCCGGTCGACACCTTCCTCGGAAGGATGGAGCGGGACCGCCCCGGAGTGCCGATCGCGGGGGGAATGGCAAGCGGTGGCTGGACGCCGGGCAGCAACACGCTCGTCGCCGGTCGGCATCTCTCCGACTGCGGTGCAGTCGGCGTGGTCGTCGGTGGCAAGGCGCGGATCCGTCCGGTGGTCTCACAGGGATGCCGGCCGATCGGGCGCCCCATGGTGATCACCCGCTCGGAGGAGAATGTGATCGTCGAGCTCGGCGGCCGGCCGGCCCTCGAGCGACTCCGCGAGGTGTACGCGGAACTGTCCGAGTCCGACCGCGACCTCGTCCGCTCCTCACTCCATCTCGGGCGGGTGGCGAGTGAATACCAGGATCGCTTCGAGCGCGGCGACTTCCTCGTCCGCAATGTGGTGGGCGCCGACCCCGACTCGGGTGTGATCGCCGTCGGCGATCTTGTCCGCACCGGCCAGACCGTCCAGTTCCACGTCCGCGACGCCGCCAGCGCCCACGAAGATCTCCTTCACCTCCTCACGCGCGGAAGCGACGGCGAGGCGCCTGTCGGCGCGCTGGTCTTCACCTGCAACGGCCGGGGGACACGGCTCTTCCCGACCCCTCACCACGACGCACGCTGCGTCCAGGAGGGACTCGGCCCCGTGCCGGCAGCCGGATTTTTCGCCCAGGGCGAGATCGGGCCGATCGGCAACCGCACCTTTCTCCATGGCTTCACCGCGAGCATCGCCCTGATCGAGCCGGTGTGACCGTCCGTCGACACATCCATCCATGGCCTTGGTCCACTCGGGCGGCCCCCGGGAAACGCCCAGGGTTTCCGCAGCAGCACCCACCGCAGCCTGCGACGGGTGGGGGGCGTGGCTGGCCTTGACCGGGCATCCACCCCCCACCTACGGTTCGCGCTCGTCCCGGAGGTGGCCACGATGCGCCGCACGACACTCCCCCTGCTTGCCGCCTTTCCCTGCCTGATGGCGGCGGGGTGTGCCCACCAGCGCGACCAATACGCCTACGCCCCTCCGTTGGCTCCGCCCGTCTATTCCCAGCCTCCCGGCTACGCGACCCCGCCGGTCAACCACTCCGTGATGCCTTCGCCGGTGACGACCCCCACTCCGGTCGTCGCCGCCGGGGCC
>CANGIH010000106.1 GCA_947453875.1 Planctomycetaceae bacterium
AGTGGCGTGTCGGTGGCGACGACACCTGCCATCTGCTGGCGGTGATCGATGGGGCCATCGAGTTCGCCGGGGGATGGGATCTGCCGTTGCTCGGGCCCGGCCGGACGGTGTTCATTCCGGCGGGGCTCCCGGTCCAGTCGCTTCGACCGGCAGGTGACAGGAAGGCGAAACTCCTCCGCGTCACGCTCAGCTGATCGCCTCAGGCAGCCTCCCGGCTGCCTCCGCAGCCAGCCTGCCCCCCCCCGGCTGCCCCTCCTCCCGCACCGACGGGCCATTGCCGGCGAAAGATCCCTAGGGGAGCCACCGGCCTGCTCCCTACACTCCCGCTCCACGACGGGGTGTTTCCAGGCACAGCCCCACTCCCCAATCCCTTCCAGAGAGTGCTTCCCGATGCACGGGTGGATGCGAACAGGCCTGCTGCCAGCCACCGCCGCCAGCCTGCTGGTGCTGTCGGGCTGTGCTTCATTGGGGAAGCCGACGTTGCCGGTGACCCTGTCGGCACGTGCCCAGCAGCGGCGTGCCGTCCGCTTCGATCCCTACCTGCAGGATGACATCGGCCCGTACCTGCTCCGCGAGTCGATCATGGATGGGTCTCGCCCCCGGGACTACAACGAGCCAGTCGCCGAGATCCGCCGCTCCCGGTGGTGGTCGCCGGTTCGCTGAGCACCACGGCCTCGCCGGGCGATCCACGCCGTCTCCCCCGCTTCCGATTCCTGACGGCGGGGGGGCGGGCAGCGGTGTATGATCCGTCGGTCTGACCACCACCTGCGTGGTCTCATCCATCGGCCTCCCACCCGGAGCCAGCGTGTCCGCAGACAAGCCCACCCCGCCGTCCCCAGGATCCCCACGATCCAGGGGCCGCGGCTCGAAAATCACCTCCCGCCGGACCACGAGCCTGAAGGGGAGTCACCCCGCCCCGCCGCCGGAGACCCCCGACGAGCGGCGCGGACGGCGCCGTCAGCCGCTGCCGGTGCCGGAGGACGACGGCATGGACCGGCTCCAGAAGGTCCTTGCCGCTGCCGGCCTGGGGAGCCGGAGGAACTGCGAGGAACTGATCACCACGGGGCGCGTCGAAATCGACCGCAAGGTGGTCACGCAACTCGGCACCCGGGTCGATCCGCTCCGCCAGGAGATCCGCGTCGACGGCGAGCGGCTCCCCGACCCGAAGCGGGTGGTCTACATGCTTTCCAAACCGGTGGGCGTCGTCACCACGAACTTCGACCCCGACGGCCGGCCGCGTGTCGTCGATCTCGTGCCGGGTGAACAGCGGCTGTTTGCTATCGGCCGGCTCGACCGGATGAGCGAGGGACTGATCCTCGTCACCAACGATGGCGAACTTGCCAACCTGCTGGCGCATCCCCGCTACGGCGTCGAGAAGAAGTACCTCGTGCAGGTGGCCGGCGTGCCCACGCCGGAAACCCTCGACAAGCTCCGTCGTGGCATCGGCCTCGCCGAGTGGATGGCACGGGCCCAGCATGTCCACCTCAAGTCGCAGCACAAGCTGAGCTCAGTGCTCGAGATGGTTCTCGACGAGGGGAAAAACCGCGAGATCCGGCGGATGCTCGCCCAACTCGGTCACAAGGTTCACCAACTCAAGCGCGTCGCCATCGGCAACCTGTCGCTCGGCGGGCTCCTTCCGGGCCAGTGCCGGCAACTCACCTGGGCGGAGGTGGAGGCCCTCCGCAAGGATGCCCTCACCCAGACCGCGGGTCACGACATGCGGCCACCGCGCGGGGCCCATGGCCCCCGTTCGCGTGGCACCACGCGTGGCCCGGGGCGCCGTCCCGGGGGCGATCGTGCCGGGCGCGGCCAGTCGACCGGGCGGGATGAGCGTGGCGCCCAGGGAAGCGAACGCCGGTTTGGCAGCGGAGCCGGCCGACCGCCGCGGCCCGCCGGCGGCCCCGCACGTCCGGGTCGCCCACGGTTCCTCGACCGCGCTGGCGATGAAGGGGGAGCCCCGGCAGGCCGTCCCACCGGAGGCAGGCCACCGGCCGGAGGCCGTGGCCGCAGCGGCACCTCCGCCGGCAGACCTCCGCGTCCTCCTGCGGGGGGCCGTCCGACACGTCCTCCGCGCGTCGAAGGGGATGCCCGGCCCCCGCGGCCGGCTCGCCCAGCCGACGGTGAGGGGGCAAGGCCGCCGCTGCCGGGTGGCCGTCGCCGTCGCCCCGGGAAGGCGTCATCCTGGCGGAAGAAGCGGGAAGGGTGAAAGAAGGAGAGCCGACCATGGGGTCCAGCGTCGATGCCACATGCCCCGTCCCCCCGGCCCCCTCCAGGGGGGTCGAAGAGGCGACGGTCGTCTCCCACCGCCAGACGGCGGCCAACACCTTCCGCATCCGCCTCGAATGCCCCGGCATCGCGTCGCGGGCGGTCGCCGGCCAGTTCGCGATGCTGCGGATCGCCGACCGGGTCGATCCGCTGCTCGGGCGTCCGCTTGCGGTCTACGACACCTATCGCTCCTCCGGGGACAGCGTCCCGCAGGGCTCCCCCGAAGAGCGCCGTTTCGCCGACTTCGTCTATGTTGTCCACGGCCGGTTCACAACGGCCCTCCAAGACCTCGGCCCCGGTGCCCCGATGACCCTGTGGGGCCCGCTCGGCAACGGCTACCGGGACGTGCCCCGCACCAGCCACCTGCTCCTCGTGGCTGGCGGGATCGGCCAGACGGCTTTGCTGACCCTCGGCCGGGAACGGGCCACTGATGGGGAACGGGTGACGTTCTGCTGGGGAGCCGGTCGTGCCGCGGCCTTCAGTGACATCGACGACTTCCGCCAGGCCGGGATGGATGTCCATCTGGCCACCCTCGACGGATCGGCCGGCACCCGGGGAACCGTGATCGACCTGCTCGACGCGACCTTTCCGCAAGGCTTAGCAACCGGGCCGACCCATGTCGCCTGCTGCGGGCCGGAAGGGATGATGGCCGCGGTGGGACGCTGGGCTTCAGGCCGCGGGATCGGTTGCCATGTCTCCCTCGAGGCACCGATGGCCTGCGGGGTCGGCATCTGCTTCACCTGTGTCGCAAAGGTCCGAGACGCACAGGGCGGGTGGGACTACAAGCGGACCTGCATCGAAGGGCCGGTGTTCCCGGCCGATGCCATCGACTGGAGCTGACACGAGCCAGCCACGGCCATGCCGAACACGTGTCGGACTGAACCGCCAGACTGTGCCCGATCGGTCAGGAAGCCGACTTGGCCGCCAGGATCCGGGCCGACAGACGCGACTTGATGCGGGCAGCCCGGTTGGGGTGGAAAATCCGCGATGCGGCGGCACGGTCAACCTTCTTCGCCACGGTCTTGAGTTGCTCGTTGGCGCCGCTCACATCGCCCCCGCGAATCGCCTCGAGAACCTTGCGAATCTGCGTCTTGATCTCGGACTTGGCCGCCCGGTTCCGCTCGCGGTCGCGGAGATTCTGACGAAGACGCTTCTTGGCATTGGCTGAGTGGGGCATGATTCTCTGAACGATTCTCTGGACGGTGACGCGGTCGTGAATGGGTGAAACGGAGCCCGATGGGCCCCGATCAGCCCCCTTTATCCTTGACGGACCCCAGTTTGTCCAGACGTTGAGCGACGTCCCGATAGCCGAAATCGAGCCCGGCCAGGGCAGAAAGGTATTTTTTGGCCGAGTCGAGGTCCTCCAGGCCGCTGGCGAGGACCCCGGCCCGGTAAAGGGCCCGCTTCCGCTGGTCGGGCTCCCGGTCGGTGAGGGCCTCCACCGCGGTGACATAATTCTGCATGGCGAGTTGGTACTGCTTGATCTTCTGGAAACACTCGCCGAGTTCGAGGGCCACCCCCCCCTTGCGGCGCGAGTCGCCGAGCACCTCCTGGAACTGCTTGATCGCCTCGGTGTAATTTCCAGCGAGCTTCAACCGCATCGCCAGTTCGTACTTCCAGGTGGGATTCTCCGGGTAGCGTGACGCCCGGGCGGCGTAGATCTCGATCTCCTGCTTGAGGAGGTTGGCACGGAGCCGCTCGACGGTGTCGCGATGGTCAGGGGTGTCATCGGTTTCGAGCCGCTTCTCGGCAAGGATCACCTTCTGCCGTCCCCATCGCAGCTGCCGGTCCTCGATGTGCTCGCGGACCTTGATGTCGCCCCCCGAGACAGCCAGCGCCTGGGAGAGCACCCCCTTCGCGTCGTCGACGGTCGCCTCCTTCTCGAGGAGGTCTGCCAATTCGAGATAGGGATCGATCTCGGCAGGGTTTTCCTTGATCTTCCGCTTGAGCTCGGCGATCTTGCCACCGCCTTCGTTGGACGAGTCGGCGGGCCTGGTTGCGGCACCGTCGGCCGCCTTGGTCGCGCCAGTCGCGGGCTTTGACGCGCCGGCCGGCGCGGGGCGTCCGGTCATCCCTTGGCCGGCGGCGATCGTCTTCTCCACCTGAAGGCGGGCGATCTCCTTTTCAGACTCTTCGGCAAACCCCTTCACACTGCCAATCCGCACCCAGCAGGCGATCGCCTGATCGAATTCACCGATCTCCGCGGCGAAACGAGCGCAGTGCTTGTTGACCTCCGGGTCGGCGGGGGCTGCGTCGAGCGCGCTTTTGAGGTAGACCTGACGGGTGGGGGGGAACGCCAGGTGGCCACAGGCATCCGCCATCGCCAGCAGCGCGCCGGTGTCGTAGGGATTCGCCTTGAGACCGTCGACCCCCTGCTTGATCACGTCCCGGTGCTGGCCGGAATTGACGAGCTTGCGGAGCGCGCCCCCCTTCGAGCCACCGAAGAGCGAAGCCAGCCCCCCCGATTTCTTCTGGGGATGCTTTTTGCGGAGGATGCCGAGCAGCGCCTGAAGATAGACCGCATTGCCTGGGTCTCCGATCACGCATGCGGAGAACATCTCGATCGCATAGTCGGCATTGGCGGCCAGATTCTTCGTCCCCGCCTGGAACGACTGGGCGAGGCGCGACCGCTCCGCCGGCGAGAGCAGTGCGGACGAAGGAGAGGCCGACGGGTCGCCGGCCGGTCCGGCTTGGGGGTCGTTCGCCATGATGAACGTCGTGCAGACGTCCTGTCGGGAATGGATGGGCAGGTGGAGCCAGCACAGGACGGGATGCCCCCGCCCCCCGAAACCCTCGGCGTTTCCTGGGGTCGTCCAGGTGGAAAAAGGCGATGGATCGCTTTTTCCACGGGCCGCTAGATTGTAGTGCTCCCCGCCGTCACCTCAAACGCCTCCCGCCGCACGGTGAGCCGGCAGGCGAGGCCATCGAATGCCCCACCAAGCCGACATGCCCCACAACCTCCTCCCCCCGGTCGGAGCCGATGCCTCGCGCGGGTGTGTGTGGTATGTGGGAGCGGGTCCAGGCCATCCCGATCTGATCACGGTTCGTGGCCTCGATCGCCTCGCGCGGGCGGACTGCATCGTCCACGACGCCCTCGTCCCCGCCGCACTCCTCGATCGCGGCGCCCCGACGGCCGAACGGATCCCGGTGCCGAGAGACTCCAGCGACGCCGATCCGGGCGACACGACAGGGCGACTGCTTGCCAAGTTGGCGTCGTCGGGGCGGAAGGTCGTCCGCCTCAAAGGCGGCGATCCAGCCGTGTTCGGCAGGCTCACCGAGGAGCTCCGGCCGGTTCGCGAGGCCGGCATTCCCTTCGAGATCGTGCCCGGCGTGACGGCGATGCTCGCAGCGGCGGCCGCCGCGGGTGTCCCACTGACGAGCCGTTCGACGGCCTCGCACCTCACGCTCCTCACCGGACACGAGGCCGAGGAGAAGGCCACGTCGCTCGATATCGCCGCCCTGGCGGCACTTCCCGGGACGCTCGCCGTCTACATGGGAGTGGGCCAGGCGGCACGGTGGGCGTCGCAACTGGTGGCTGCCGGTCGGCCGACCACCACGCCGGTGACGATCGTCAGCCGCTGCTCGTGGCCCGACCAACGCATCACCACCACCACGCTCGGCGCATGCGCCGAGGGATTCGCGACGCACCGATGGCCCTCGCCGGCGGTGATCATCGTCGGCGACGTCGCCGTGGAGGGGGAGGGGGTTCCTCCGGCGCCCCTGGCGGGCAAACGGATCCTGCTGACACGCCCGGCCGGGCAGGCTGACGATCTTGCCGCGGCCATCGCCATGCTCGGCGGTGAATCGATCCACGTTCCGGTCGTCGAAATCGTGCCGCCGGAGTCATGGGAACCGCTCGATGCCGCAATCCGGCAGGCCGGCACCTTCGACTGGATCGTGTTTGCGAGCGTCAATGGTGTGGAATCGTTCCGCGGCCGCCTCCGTGCCCTGCGCCTCGACGCCCGGGCCCTCGGCACGGTGCGCCTTGCCGCGATCGGTGCGGCCACCGCACGGGCGCTCGATGAGGCGGGCCTCGAGTGCGACCTTGAGCCGGGGGTGTCAACGTCGGAGGGGATGGTGGAGGCACTCCTTCCCACCATCCGGGGCGGACGGGTGCTTCTGGTCCGCGCCGACCGTGGCCGGGATGTGATGCGTCGCGAACTCGAGGCCGCCGGGCACGACGTGACCGAGGTCGCCGCCTACTCAAGCCGGCCCGTCACCTCGCTTGACGCCGCCACCATCGCCCACATCGAGAGGCTGCCGATCGATTGGGTGACGGCCACGAGTGGCGTGATCGCCGAGTCGGCCGCACGGCTTTTTGGGCCGTGGATGCGATCCTGGAGGATCGCCTCGCTGAGCCCGATCACGTCCGCCGTTCTCCGGCGGCTCGATCGTCCCCCCGATTGCGAGGCGACCGACCCAAGCCCAGCGGCCCTGGCTGCGGCGATCGCCCGCTGGGAAGCGGCCCGGCCGGCCGTCCCCGGCGAACCGTCCCCCTCCGGACAACCCTCCCGGTCAACCTGATCGTCGCCCCACGATCCACCAGCCTCTGTGCCGGTGACGATCGCACCGCTCCGGTGCCGGCGACTGGAGGCGGCCGGAGATCGGAGACGATACCTCCCCATGCCGGACCGGGCCGCGCTGCAGGGTGGGCCAGACCAGCCGGCGGGAGGTTCACGTGCCGCACGATCATGCACCGGCGACGGTGGTCATCCTCGCCAACGTTCCGCGGGGAACGACAGCCGACGAGTTTGCGAGGCTCGACGACATCCCACGACGGGCCGGCGTCGCGGTCACCTGGGCCGTCGATGGTGGCGACATCGCACACCTCGCCACTGTGTGCCCCACGGCTCGATTCGCGCTCACTCTCGACGCCGATGCGACCCGCTCGCGTCAGGATCTCCGCAAGATTCTAAGCCGCGCTCAGGCAGACGTGACCGATCTCGACGCGGTCGTCCTTGTTGGCGGTGCGGCGATCGCCCACCGCGACGTGCTGGTCGACTCCGGGATCCGTACGGCCGTCGTCGATCGGTTCGACGACACGGCACGGGGCAGCCGCCGCCCGGCACCGAATGGATGGTCCTGCCGCAGCATCCTCTGGGGTCTGTGGGAGGTGGAATCCTCTCCCGCGAAGGCGGCCGGCATGATCGGCCGCTGGATCCCATGGAGCGGACAGCCCACGGCAGGCTCGCTTACGGTGATCGCGATCGAAGGAGAGGGGAGTGGCTCGCGGGACTTTTCCGA
>CANGIH010000107.1 GCA_947453875.1 Planctomycetaceae bacterium
GCATGGGTGGCGGAGGCATGGGTGGTGGTGGCATGGGTGGTGGTGGCATGGGCGGCGGTGGCATGGGCGGCGGCGGCATGGGTGGTGGCATGGGCGGTGGTGGCATGGGTGGCGGCGGCATGGGCATGGGCGGCATGGGCGGAGGTGGCTTCTGCTGGGTCGCCCGCGAGGTTTATGGCACCGACAATCCCCGCTGGCTCCTGTTCCGCGCGTGGCTCAAGTCCGAGGCCCCGGCATGGCTCCACGACCTCTACGGCAGCCATGGCGAGCAATTCGCGGCCTGGATCAAGGACAAGCCCGCAGTCAAGGCGATGGTGAAGGTCCTGATGGACGCGGCCCTCTCCGGCAGCACGGCCACGATGTCTCGCTGACGGTCGTCACCTCATGCCCACATACGGAGTGATCCTCGCCGCGGCCGGCCAGAGCAGCCGCTTCCAGGACGCACACTACAAGAAGCCCTTCGCACCCCTCGCCGGGCGACCGGTATGGATCCACTCCGCCGAGCGGTTTCTCGAGCGGAGCGACGTGAAGCAGGTTGTGATCGTCGTGTCGCCGGAGGACCGCGAGGGGTTTCTCGAGAAGTTCTCCGCCAACCTTGCCTTCATGGGCATCACGCTCGCCGAAGGGGGGGCCCACCGCGGCGAATCGGTGCGACGCGGTCTGGAAAAGCTCGACGCGTCGGTCGATACCGTGGCGATCCACGATGCGGCCCGGCCCTGCATCGCGGCCCCCTGGATCGACTCGGTGTTCTCCGCCGGGGCCCGCACCGGAGCGGCGATCCTTGCCATCCCGGTCGTGGGAACACTCAAGCGGGTGGGGCCGGACGGCACAATCACCGAGACCGTCGACCGGACCGGCCTGTGGGAAGCCCAGACGCCGCAAGTCTTCGCCCGGCAGGTTCTCGAGAAGGCTTTCGCGTCGCGTCCCGGCGACCAATCCACCGACGAGGCCCAACTTGTCGAGTCGATCGGTCAGAAGGTGACCGTCGTCCGTGGGTCGCCGGTGAACCTCAAGATCACATCCCGCGAGGACCTCGTGCTCGCCGAGCAGGCCCTGCGGGCCATGCCGAAACCGAAGCTCTCCGGACCAGCCCACCCGTTCGCCGACGACGGACTGTGGCGGTAGCTACACCCTGAGGAGGCCTCACGATGGCTGGCGACCTGCTCTCCGATTTCGAGTCCCGTGGGCTCGTTCACCAGTCGACCGACGCGTCCGCCCTTCGTGGCTGGCTGTCCACCGCCGGCCGTCGCGTGTACGCGGGCTTCGATCCCACCGCCGACAGCCTCCATGTCGGCCACCTCGTGGCACTGGTGCTTCTCCGTCGCGTGGCGGCAGCCGGGCACGAACCGGTGGCCCTCGTCGGCGGCGCCACCGGCATGATCGGAGATCCGAGCGGCAGGAGCGAGGAACGCAATCTGCTCTCGCCCGAGGCTCTTGCCGCCAACGTCGCCGCCGTCGAACGCCAGATCCGCGGAATCCTCGAGTCCGCCGGCCAGCGGGTGCATGTCGTCAACAATGCCGAATGGATGCGCGGCGTCGGGTACCTCGAATTCCTCCGCGACGTCGGCAAGCACGTGCCGCTTTCGCAGATGCTCGGCAAGGATTCGGTGAAGAGCCGGCTCGAACGCGACAACGGCCTGTCGTATACGGAGTTCAGCTACATGCTCCTTCAGGCCTGGGATTTCGTTCACCTCTCCGACGCCCTCGACTGCCGCCTGCAGATCGGTGGAAGCGACCAGTGGGGCAACATCACCGCTGGGATCGAACTGGGGCGACGATTGCGGTCCCGCGAACTGCACGGCATCACCTGCCCGCTGCTCACGAAGTCGGACGGCACCAAGATGGGCAAAACCGCCTCGGGAGCCGTCTGGCTCGATCCGAAGCGGACAAGCCCCTATCGCTTCTACCAGTACTGGATCAATCTCGATGACGAGGACGCCGGCCGCTGCCTCCGCCGACTGACTGCCACCGCTTCTGCCGAATGGGAGGCTCTCGACGCCGCCCGGGCGAGCAACCCGGCGGCCCGCGAGACGCAGAAGCGACTCGCCGAGGAACTGACGCTCCTCGTCCATGGGAATGCCGGCCTGGAGGCGGCCCGTCAGGCCACGGCGATCTTCTTCGGTGCCGAGATCGGCGGCCTCGACGACGCGCAACTGGCGGAGATCTTCGCCGATGTGCCGAGTTGCGAGTTTGCCCGGGCGATGCTCGATGGGGATGGCCTGACACTCATCGACGCCCTCGTGCGGACAACCCTCGCTGCGACCAACTCCAAGGCCAGGCAGACGATCCAGCAGGGGGGTGCCTATGTCAACAACCGACGCGTGACCGATGTCGGACACAGGCTCTCTGCCGACGACCTCGCCGGCGGCACCACACTCGTCCTCCGCTCTGGCAAGAAGTCTTACGCCGTCGTCCGCTTCACCGCGAATTGACCTCCGCCCCTCGTCAGGACGCTCCAGCCTCCCTTGACGCACCTCCTCGCCGCGCCCTACTTCTCCCCCCTCGAGTGTCACTTCGACAGCCGGGAAGGCTGCCTCTCCAGCGGGAGTTCCGTCATGCGTCGCATTCTGCCCGTGGCCGCGGCGCTCCTCCTCTCCTTCGCGGCATTCGGTGCCCTCGCGGCCGACGAAGTGGATCCTGTGGCAGGAGATGGGAAGGGAATCCTCACGCTCGAGGATCGGCTCACGACCGGGCTCAAGGTAAGGCGACCGGAAGACGTGGAGTTTGTGGAACACGTGGCCGGGATGGTCCGTGCCGGGCGTCTTCCCGCCAAGGTGGTCGACTCGACCTACCTCTGGGCCATCCGCCGCCGCCAGGCGCACCCCTTCCCCGCTTTCCAAAAAGCCCTCCGCCTGCAGGCCGACCGGATCGGAATCGACGTCGACTGACACACCCTCTGGAGGGGCGATGGATCAGCCCCCTGCCCGTGCCAGGTCGAGGGCCGCGTAGATGCGTGGGTCGCCGAGCGATCCGGCGATGAAGGCCGCTCCGGGGAAGTCATGCCGATGGCTGTGCCCCCCCGGCACTGCAACGGCCACAGCCCCGGCCGCCACGGCCGCCTTGCAGCCGTTGTGGGAATCCTCGAGGACGAGCATCTGCCGCGGCGGCACCCCAAGCCTTCCCGCGGCAGCCAGGTAGATCTCCGGATGGGGCTTCCCCTCCCGGACATCGTCGCAGGTCAGCACAAACCCCATTCGTGTGAGAAACCCCACTCTCCCGAGCACGTCATGGGCGAAGTCTGGCCCACTGCTTGTGGCGACTCCAAACGGGACCCCCGCCGCGGACAGGGAATCGAGAAGGGCGACGGCCCCCGGCATCGGCGCCAGTCGGGAGTCGAGCAGCGACGTGAAGATTTCCTTCGTCTCGGCCGCGAGACGTTCGACCGAATCCTCCAAACCATGCCACTCGATCATGATCCGCAGCGACACCTGCTGGGGGCGTCCCATCATCCGATCGAGCAGTTCCGGTTCGAAAGGCTTGCCTCTCCGGCGCAGGAGTTCGGTGCCAACGTCCTGATACAACTCCTCGGTGTTGACCAGAAGCCCGTCGAGATCGAATGTCACCCCCCGCGGGGCCGGGATGGGGGGCGCGAGGGTCGCTGGAACAGGTGGGGCGGTGGGATTGGTCATGGATGCGAATCAGTGATGGATCGCGGGCTCAGGGTAGGGCAACGTCAGCGGCCTCGGCGGATGATTCAAGGCGGTGCACAGCATACCCACCGGCGACATGGAGCGGCTCGCCAGGGAGTGGAAACGGCACGACCTTGTTCACCGGCACGATGATGTGGTCGGCACCATACTTTTTTGCTGCTGCACGGAGGCGTTCGGCCCCCAGATCAGCGGTACTTGACGCCAGGGCCTTGATCGTGCCATCGACCGAGAAGCAATCGACGATCCGCTGACGCCACTCAAGGATCGAGCGGGCGTCCTGCGGCACGTTCTTCCAGCAGACCACCTCCTTCCGGCCGGTGTACCAGTGGAAGCTGCTCGCCCCGCGTGGGGTGAGGAAACAGGCATCCGCCGGGGAGTGATCGCGGACCCAGACACAGATCTCCCGCCAGGCCTCAGGCTGCACCTTCGAGTCGGCCCGCGGCACAAGACCAGCCCTGCCGGGCAGCGGCCAGTGACGGCTCTCGAAGGCGAGGTCGACCATCAGGAGCCCCGCCACTGCCCCCCATGCCAGGCGCCGCGAGTAAACCTGACCGAAGACCTGGGAAGGGAGTGCGTTTGCGGCGGCGAGCGCCAACCCGAGAGGCACGACACCGTCAGCGAGACGGAACCAGTAGAAGCGGAGCAGGCCGAGCGCCGTCGTCGGAGCGATCCCTTCCAGGAGCGACACCACACAACCGGCGAGCGAGATTCCCACGGCGGCCGTGGTAAAGGCAGCGATGCGGCGGGCTGCAGGAGATCTGCCTGCCAACGGCAGAAGCAGCCACCAGAGAAGCACCGCGAGAACATGTCTGGCTGTCAGTCCTTCAGCGAAGGTCCTGACGAGGAGATGGTGCGGCAGTCGCTCCACGACATAGGTTGCCGTCGCCTTCGCCCGCTCCGCCGCGTCGGCATCGGCGGACAGCCCAAGCGCCGGCACCACACCGACCGCCGCCAGCATCAGTCCAGCGGCAATCGTTGCCGCGGCTGCAGGACCGGGCGGTCGCCATGCACCGAGGCCCATCACGGCCGCCGGAATCAGCGCCAGCATTGACCATCCACCGACGAGTGGATGGAACGCGGTCGCCCCCCCCATCCAGGCCCAGGCATTGGCAGGGCGTCCACGGGCAAACCATCCGACCCCCGCAAGCACCATCGCCCAGGAAAACACCTTTGCCTCACAGCCACCGATCACCCACTCTCCGGCGGCAGGCGTGTGGCGGGCCGCCAGCGAGAACAACGCAGCGGCGATGATCCTCATCGGAGCCGTTGGGAGGACTGCCGAGGCGACGAAGGTGAATCCTGCGGCCAGGCTCGCCCACCCTGCCAGGCGACCGATCCAGGCGGCGCGGTCGAAGGGCATCGCCGCTGCCAAGGGGCCGAGGAGCCGGTAGAACAGACCGTGAGCCTCGGCCGATTCGAGGAAGAAATCCCCTGCCGCCCATGACGGATCCCAGGAGTGCCTGGCCCGTGCGAGGTAGTGGGCTTCGTTTGTATCCGGTGTCGGCCAGGCACCGGCAGCGGCGAAGATGGCGGTCACCACCACCAATTCGAGCGCCAGCCGCGCGAGCCCCGACGGTGTCGGGAACGGTGCCGCGGCGGTGGGGGAGGCGACGCTTTCCTCAGGCATGGCTCGGTCCTATAACCGGCGCCTGCGGGGAATCCGCTCCCCCGTCAGGCCCCGTCGGCAGGCTCCTTCAGGATACCCAGTCCCCATGGATCACCCCTCCACTCCCGCCGGGCGTTCTGCCGGCGTGTCGCACGCGACGATCCTCCGCAGGCTCGTCGGCGAACAGACGGTTCCCATTCCGGGGGCACCGATGGCGCTGGTGGCAAAGTTGATCGAACGCGAGGGCTATCCGGCGATGTACCTCTCGGGGGCGGTCCTTTCGGCCGGAGTGCATGGCGTCCCAGACATCGGCCTGATCACGCTCGACCAGCTCGCCACCCACACCCGCATCCTTTCGTCCGCCGCCGACATCCCACTGGTGGTCGATGCCGACACCGGGTTCGGCGGCCCGCGCGAGGTGGAAGAGTGCGTCCGCATCCTCGAGGAGGCGGGGGCCGCAGCCATCCAACTGGAGGACCAGAAGGGGGCAGCCAGCGGGGCCGGCGGAACGAAGCGTTGCGGTCACCTAGCCGGCAAGCAGGTGGTGGAGACGGCGGAAATGGCGGAGAAGGTGGCCGCTGCGCGGGCCGGTTGCCGGAATCCCGACACGGTGATCATCGCCCGTAGCGACGCCCGCGGCGTGGCCGGACTCGACGACGCCCTCACGCGACTCCACGCCTACCGGGCCGCCGGTGCCGACTGGCTCTTCCCGGAAGCGCCGCGTGATCGCGAGGAATTCGCCCGTATCGGGCAGGAATTCGCCGGGGTGGCCCCGCTCCTGGCCAACATGACGGAGTTTGGCGTCGGCCCGCTTCTCACCGTCGAGGAACTCGAAGACCTCGGGTTTGCGGTGGCCTTGTTCCCGGTGACGCTCCTCCGGGTGGCCATGCAGGCGATGCACGCGGCGCTGGCCGTGATCGCCGACGAGGGAACCCAGGCGAGCCTTCTCGACCTGATGCAGACCAGGGAAGACCTCTACGACCTGCTCGAGTACGAACCGTCCCACCCAGAGCGCTGGCTCGAAGGGCGGTCCTCGAAAGCCGACACCGAAGGAGGTCGACGATGAGCGGGAATCCGACTCCGGCTGGCACCGATTTCGCCAAGGGGCTCGCCGGCGTGGTGGCGGGACGGACATCGATCTGTTCCCTGGATGGCGATCTCCGCTATCGCGGGTATTCCATCGGGCCTCTTGCCGAAGCCGGCAGCTTCGAGGATGTCGCCTTCCTTCTGCTCCATGGCGATCTGCCGACCACCGCGGAACATCACGCCTTTGCCGCCAGGCTCCGCGTGGCGGCCGACTCGATCCATCCGGCGGTGATCGACGCCATGGCGACACTGGCCGAGCGCACCCCTCAAGCGTCCCCCATGGACGCCCTGCGAACCGGCGTGAGCATGCTTGGCCTGATCGAACTCGATCAGACCCCGGGGCCGCACGCTGCTTTGGTCGCTCAGGCGGAACGGCTTCTCGGGCAAGTTCCCGCGCTCCTTGGTGCGTGGTTCGATCTCTGTGCCGGTCGCCCGGTCGCTCCGTGGCCCGATCGACCGCTTGCCGGGGCCCTCCTCGAACGCCTTACCGGCCGCAGGCCGACGGCCGCCGAGGAGGCGATCTTCGGGACGACGCTCGTGCTCTATGCAGAACATGAGTTCAACGCCTCGACCTTCGCGGCCCGCACGGTCGTCTCCACCGGATCCGACATGCACTCCGGGATCGTGGCCGCCATCGGCGCGCTCAAAGGCCCGCTCCACGGCGGGGCAAACGAGCAGGTGCTCGAGGAACTCGCCGAGATCGGTTCCCTCGACCGGGTCGTTCCCTGGCTCGAGGAACGGTTTGCCGCCCGCAAGGTCGTGATGGGCTTCGGGCACCGCGTCTACAAGGACGGGGACGTCCGCGCCACGCTGTTGGGCGCAAAGTGCGCACAGCTCGCGAACGGCGGCCCCGGAGAAGCGATCGAGACGCTTGCGGCGGCGGTGGAAACATTGATGCTCGATCGCAAGGGACTCCGCCCGAACCTCGACTGGCCAGCCGCCCGTGTCTACCACGCCCTTGGGCTTCCGGTGCGCGTCTTCACGCCGATCTTCGTCGTCTCCCGAATGAGCGGCTGGACGGCCCACATCATCGAGCAGGTGGGAGACAACCGGATCATTCGCCCGTTGTCGATCTATTGCGGCCAGCCACCACGACCGTGGCGCCCGATGGAATCCCGCTAGCCGATGGCAGACATGCCGCAGGC
>CANGIH010000108.1 GCA_947453875.1 Planctomycetaceae bacterium
ACTTCTTCACAAGCAGCGCCACGTCTGTGGCCACGGCGCGGAACATCTTCAACCCCTCGACCGTGCGGAGGTCAAAGAGTGGACGGAGGTGGAGCTCGCCGGCGCCAGCGTGGGCATAGTGGATGCAGTCGATGCCGTACCTCTCCTCGAGGAGGCGGTCGAAGTCGGCGATGTAGGCGGGGAGGTCGTCGATCGCGACGGCGGTGTCCTCGACGATCTCGCGCGGCTTGTTGTCGCCGGGGATGTTCTGCACGAGCCCCTGCCCCGCGCGCCGCAACTCCCATACTTTGTTCGCATCGTCGCCGAAGAGGCGTGGATAGGCATGGCCTATCCCCGCCGAGACAAGCGCCCGCTCGGTTGCCCCAAGCGCCCGCTCGATCGCGCCCCGGTCGGCATGGCGGATCTCGACGACGAGGATCGCGCCGGGATCACCGACGACAAAGCTCCGGTTGCGTGTCTGCTCGGCGTTGTCCTTCGTGCACTCGAGGATCTTCCGGTCGATCAGCTCGCAGCCGGAGAGCACGCCCCCTTCCGCGACCGCCGCCGCCTTCCCCTCGTGCATGACGACGACGGCGCCACGGAGCGCCTCGTCGACCGATTCGCAGTGGGCGACGAGCAGGCCGCCGGGCGCGGGGAGGGGGATCAGCCCGAGCTCGAACTCCACCCCCACAAACAGCGTTCCCTCCGAACCGGCAAGCAATCGGCAGACATTGAACGGCCGCGGGCTCGAGGGGTCGAAGCACTCGGCATCCATGAGGGCGTCGAGCGCGTAGCCGGTGTTGCGGCGTGTGACCGCCGCCTTGGGAAAGCTCCGTTCAACCTCGGCACGCACCTCCGGATCGGCAAGCAGGCTCCGCAACCCGCGGTGGATGCGGGTTTCGAGCGTGTCGGGGCCGGCACACTTGGCATCGAGTGCCGCTGGCGACAGGGCCGCGAAGGTCGCCTCGGAGCCATCGGCGAGGAAACCGCGGGCGGCACGGAGATGGTCGCGCGTCGTCCCCCAGGCGATGGAGTTGGAGCCGCAGGAGTTGTTTCCCACCATCCCACCGATCATCGCCCAGGAGGCGGTCGAGGTCTCCGGGCCGAAATAGAGGCCGTGCGGGGCGAGATACTGGTTGAGCGCGTTGCGCACCACCCCCGGCTGCACCCGCACCGTGCGCCGCTCGACATCGAGCGCCACGATCCTGTTCATGTGCCGCCCGGTATCGACGACGATTCCCCCGCCCACCACCTGTCCGGCAAGCGAGGTGCCGGCCCCGCGAGGGATGATCCCCACCCCTTCCGCGGCGGCGAAGCGGATGATCTCGGCGACATCCGTATCGGATTTCGGCAACGCCACCGCGAGCGGCCGCTCCTGATACTCCGACGCATCGGTCGAATAGATCGTCCGCGCCAGGTCATCGACGAGGATTTCGCCATCCAAACGCGAGGCGAGTGCGGCGAGGCGGCCGGCGAGGCCGGTGGATGGGACCGACGATGGCAGGGCGGTGGTGGTCAAGGGGCACATGCTCGAGAAGAGGGTGGGTTGCCTTGGTCAGGGACCGTACGGGGCCGCCTGTCCGTGACCGGTTGGCCGGCTGGTCATGGTATCGTGCTGTCGGTGGTGCCCGCGATCACTGCCGGTGCCGCACGGGAGAGCCACGTCCTTGATCCCCTCCGAACCAGTCCCCAAGCGCCCTCCTGTCGAGATCCGACAAAGCGACGCCGTTGCCGTCGCCATCCTCCTCGACAAGCGGGTTCTCGGGGTGCGGGCACAGGAACTCTTCGACGACCATCTCTACCCTCTGGCCGACAGGCTTGCCGGCAACGGCCTGATCATCGATTTTTCCCTGGTGCGTTACTTCGGAAGCGATTCCTTCGGGAGACTCCTCCAGTTGGCCGCGCGGGTGAAGGAGGCGAAGGGCTGGTTGCGGTTGTGCAGCATCGCCCCCGGCCTGCTCGAAGTCTTCCGGGTGACCCGCCTCGACACCCGATTCGACATCGACTCCGATCTCCATGCGGCACTCGAGGGGAGCCGACCGACGGCCCCGGGCTAATCGCTGCCCGTTTGCGGAATCCACCCATGCCCGAGCCGATCCGCCAACTGCCACTGTTTAAAGACGATCCCCCGCCGAAAGACGCCACCCGGGCATCGTCGCGCACCGGGCCAGTGCTCCCCGCGGTCGTCGAACCGGAGATCCGCGATCTGGCGGCGCGGCTTTCGGCACGGGTCCACCTCGGCACATCGAGTTGGTCATTCCCTGGCTGGACAGGGCTGGTCTACGCGTCACGGCACGGCAAACCAGAGAGCGAGCAGCGTCTGGCGCGCGAAGGACTCGCCGCTTATGCAAAGCATCCCCTCTTCGGCAGCGTGAGCCTCGACCGTACGTTCTACGCGCCGCTCGATGCGAAGGAGTACGCCCGCTACGCCGCGGCGGTGCCCGAGACGTTCCGATTCGTCGTCAAGGCGCCGGCGGCAATCACCGATCCCTTCAAACGGCTTGCCGGTTCGGGGCAGGTCAGCGGCGAGAATCCCACGTTCCTCGACGCGGCCACCGCGGCTTCGGTGTGCGTCGCGCCGGCCGTGGGGGGATTGGGCACGAAACTCGGCGCGATCGTGTTTCAGTTTCCCCCCCTCGGCCGGGCACTCCTCGCCGATCTGCCGCGCCTCGTCGCCCGCCTCGTGGCATTCGTGGCAGCGCTCCCGCGGCCGCGCACCGACGGCCTCCCGCACGGTCCGGCGATCGCGCTCGAGATCCGCGATCCCGCACTGGTCTGCGAAGCGTTCGCGGCGGGCCTCGTCGACACCTGCGCCATGCCCTGCCTCGCGGCCCACGCCCGGATGCCGCCGCTCGGGGAGCAGGCGGAGGTGTGGCGGATCGATCGCTTCCCGCTCCCAAGCCCGCTCGTCGTCCGCTGGAATCTCCATGCCGGCCATGACTACGAGGGGGCGAAGCAGGAATACTTCCCCTTCGACCGGCTCGTCGAGGAGGATCTCCAGACCCGCGACAGCCTCGCCCGGCTCGTCCACACCCAGGCGCGCTCGGGGCGGACGGTCCTCGTGACGATCAACAACAAGGCAGAGGGCTCCGCGCCGTGGAGCGTCCGCCGCCTTGCCGAGGCGATAGCCAGACAGGAGTGAGGGATGGCGGAAGCAGCGTCGATGCGTCTTTCAATGGTGGTAAGTCCCCCCACCGACCGACACCTCGAGTGGGCCGCGCAGGTTGGCGTGAGCGACATCGTCATCCCCTATCCCGGCCTCGACCCGGCCGCGCTTGCCGCCACCTGCCGGCGGATCGCCTCCTTCGGGATGCGCTGCACGCATGTGGAACGGAAGCTCCCCCACCTCGGCCTCGTCCACGGCCTTCCCAACCGCGACGAGCAGGTGGCGGGGATCAAGACGCTCCTGCAGCACATGGCTGACAATCGTATGGAGGTGCTCTGTTACAACTGGATGCCCGACGAGGACTGGCAGCGGACGAGCGCTGTCGCCCCGGCCCGTGGCAACGCGAAGGCGACCGCCTTCCGGCTTGCCGACATCGGCGCCTCCTCCCGGCCGACGGTCACCGATGCCGACGGCCTCCCCTCCGTGCGGACGTCGGCTGAAAAACTCTGGGAGCATCTCCACCGCTTCCTCGACGAGGTGGTGCCGGTGGCGGAGGCGTGCGGGATCCGGCTCGCGCTCCATCCCGACGATCCGCCGCTCGACGAGTTCGCCGGTCAGCCGCGGATCATGCACACCAACGCCGCGCTGCTCCGGGCGACCGATCTCGTCCCGTCGCGTGCCAATGCCATCTGCTACTGCGTCGGCTCCCTCCATCCAGCTGGGGAGGACGTGATCGCCGGGATCGAAGCCCTTGGTGACAAGATCGCCTTCGTTCACGCCCGCAATGTCCGCGGCACCGCCGCCGACTTCGTGGAGACCTGGCACGACGACGGCGACATCGACATGCCGGTGGTGTTCCGGGCGCTGAAGTCCATCGGCTACTCAGGCACCGTCCGCCCCGACCATGCTCCGAGCATGTCGGGCGAGAGCAACGACACCCCGGGCTACGAAATGCTCGGCCGCCTCTTCGCCGCTGGCTATCTCAAGGGCCTTTTCGACGCGGCGTGAGTGAGCAAGGCAGACGGGTGGCTGAGTACTCGGGTCAGGGTGGCTCGGTGACGATCGTACAGCCGACGGAGCGCATCCTGTGGGGCGGAAACGAAAAAGTACCCCTGGGCCGTACCTGCTGCACCTCGCTGTGCTCCGCGATCGCATCGCTGACCCCGAGCGGTTTCCGTTCAACCTCCCCGCCGTCCGGGCCTTGAGCGTGCTGCCGTTCCATCCGCAGGTCACATTCCTCGTCGGCGAGAACGGCGCCGGCAAGTCGACGCTCCTCGAGGCGATCGCCGTCGCCTCCGGGCTCAACGCCGAAGGGGGCAGCCTGAACTTCACCTTCGCCACCCGGGCGAGCCACTCCCCGCTCGGCGAGTGCGTCCGACTGGCCAAGGCGCTTGCGCGGCCCCGCGACAGTTACTTCCTGCGGGCTGAAACGTTTTACAACGTGGCGACCGAGATCGAGCGTCTCGATCAGGGGCCGGGGGGCGCGCCGATCATCGATGCCTACGGTGGCAGGTCACTCCACGAGCAGTCGCACGGCGAGTCGTTCTTCGCTCTGTTCAAGCATCGATTCCGGGACAACAGCCTCTACCTGCTCGACGAGCCCGAGGCGGCGCTGTCGCCCACGCGCCAGGTCGAGTTTCTCGTGCTGATGCACGACTCCATTCGCCGCGGCTGCCAGTTCGTGATCGCCACCCACTCGCCGATTATCCTGGCCTACCCCGAGGCGCGCATCCATCTCCTCGACCGGCAGGGGATTCGCGACGTGGCCTACACCGACACCGAGCACTATCAGGTCACGCGCCGCTTCCTGAGCAATCCAAAGCGAGCCATCGAGACACTCCTCGGCGAGGAGCTGGATGCCGACTCGAGCGCTGGAGCAGGCTCGTGAGATTGGCCAGCGGTGTGGATCACCCGTTGGCTGTGAACAGCTCCCTTTCTTCATCGTCTCTCGATCTCCACACCATGCTCCAGCCCTTGCTGAACGCGATCGTGATGCTGATGCTTGCCCCCTTCGCTTCGATGGCGGTCGGGATCGCCGTCGGGGCCGTGTGGAGGTTTCACTGGCTGGGATTGGCTGTTGGCCTCAACGCGTTGACCGTGCTGATTCCCTTCGCCGTCACAGGCTATGCCAGGGCTTGGGCATTCTTGCTTGCTTGTTCTGGAATCGCGGCGGCAGTGACCTCCTGCACGTGCAGGCAGTCTTATGGCGTGGTTTGGTCTTGGCTCATCGGCACATCGAGTGCGGCTTGGCTCATTATCGCCTTGGTGGCATTGTTTTTATTCGACCCTCATGGTGGCCCCTCCCGTACGATCCCATGGTCGCCAATGGCCGGTTTTTTGCTGTTCGGCGCCTTGGGCGCGACCATCGCGTGCGCCGTTTCAGCTGTTCTTCGGCGCGACTGAGCAGAGGATCGAACGCGCCACACAGATCGGCTGACCGGGTTTGATCTCCCACTCCACGGGAGCTGAGGAGCAAGGAGTGGCCCGGGCCCCGCCGGTGAAAGAACCGGCCCGCCAGGCGGACAGCCGGGGCCTGAGACGCGTAGACTTGCCGTCGAGCGGCGGGGGGAGGTGAAACGCCTTCGCCCCTGCCGCGTGTTCCCCCGGGGCATTCCATGGCCAGCCGTTGCCGCCGCCGCTTTCCGCCGCGCCGCCGGTCTGCCCAGCCCCGACAGAGCCGCCTCTTCCTCCGGAGCCTGCTGCCGTGCCCCGTTTGCCACGTGTCGCCCCGGTTCTCGCCGGGCTTTTGGTGCTTCTCGGCGGGGGCCTGGTCATGAATCCCCCCGGCCGCTCCGCCGAGCCCCCTGCTTCAAACCGTGCCCGCGAAGGGCAATGGGCGACGGTGCAACGGGCGCTCGACGAAGGAAAACCGAAATCGGCCCTCGAGGCCCTCGCCGGGATCGAGCAGAGTGCGATCGCCGCGAAGGCCTGGGACGAAGCGGCACGGGCAATCGCCACGCGCGTCCACGCCGACACCGGCGACCGCCCCCCCGAAGATCCCGAGCGGCTTGTGCGCCTCGAAGCGGCGCTTCAAAAAGCCCCCGACGAGGTCAAGCCGGTTCTCGAAGCGATCCTCGCGAACTGGACCTGGGGATTTTTTCAGAACAATCAATGGCGCTTCGCGCAGCGTACCCAAGGGGCCAGCGGCGGCGTGAACGAAGAGGGGAAGGCCGTCGAGGGGCTCGCCGGAATCTCTTCCTGGGATCTGCCGCGCGTGGTCGCCGAAGTCCGCCGCCGGTTCACTGCCGCGCTCGATCCGGCCGAACGCCTCCGGGGCCTGCCGGTGGGCGAGTGGAATCAGATCCTCGACAAGGGCTCGATGCCCGACTCATGGCGGCCGACGGTGTGGGATGTCGTCGCCCACGATGCCCTCGGCTTCGCTGCGTCGGGCGTGCGGGGACTTGCCGATCCGGAGGATCTGTTTGAGTTTGAGATCGATTCGCCCGCCCTCGGCACGCGGCAAGAGTTTCTCGCCTGGAGGCCGGAGGAGGCCACGACCGACGCCGATTCGCCGCTCCTCGGCGAGATCAGGCTTTTCCGCCGTCTGCTCGAGGCCCATGCCCTCGACGCCGACCGCACGGCGCTGCTCTCGGCCGATCTCGACCGGATCGAGCGGGCGAGCGCGAGCGCGGTCTCTCCCGGCGGCGACGAGGATCGCAACGCCCGAACGACGAAGGCGCTTGAGGTGTTGCTTGCCGACTGCGGCGAGAACGAAGTCGCGGCGATGGTTCGACATCGGCTGGCGGGTGTGGTGCGCCAAAGCAACGAGGACGATGCGGTGGTGAAGGCCCGGGCGATCGCCGCCGCAGGCGCTGCTTCCCACCCCGAATCCGCCGGGGGGAAGCTCTGCAAAAACCTCGTCGCCGAGATCGACGGAAAATCGCTCGAGCTGTTCACCGAGCGCACGTGGACAGCCCCCTGGCCGACGATCCGGGCTCGGCACAAAAACGTGGCGAAGCTCCATCTCCGGCTCGTGAAGGCCGATTGGCTGGCCCGTCTCCGCGCCGGCAAGCCGCAATGGCAGTGGCTCGATGACGCTGATCGGGCCAAGCTCGTTGCCGTGAAGCCCCTCAGGGCCTTCGCCGTCGACCTCCCCGCCACGGACAACCTCCGCGACCACACCCACGACATCAAGGCGCCGGAGGATCTCCCCCCTGGCGCGTACTGGGTGCTCGCGAGCGCCGATACCGACTTCGGCGCCGACGACAACGTCGTCGCCACGGCGCTCGTGTGGGTGAGCCGACTGGCGGTGGTCAGCCGCACGAATGTCCTTCCCGGCGCCGGGGCCCCCCTGGCTGGCCATGTCGTCGACAGCGCGAGCGGCCTGCCCTTGGCTGGCGTCACGGTGCAGGCCTTCGTCCGTGCCCAG
>CANGIH010000109.1 GCA_947453875.1 Planctomycetaceae bacterium
CCATTGTGGCAGCCATCGCCCTGTTCGCGGAGAGCGACTTCCCCCGCATGCCCACCAGACCGTGACAAGGCGCCGTCAGGCCGGCTTTCCAGCCACGAGATCGAGGATCGCGGTGCCGAAGTCGGCCAGGCGCTTCTCGCCGATCCCCTTCACCCGCAGGAGTGCCGCCGGACTCGTCGGCTTGTCGCGGGCGATGCCCCGCAGGGCCTTGTCGTCGAGGATCGTCCAGGCAGGTTTCCCGCGTGCCTCGGCCACCCGGCGTCGCCAGGAACGGAGTCGCTCGAAGAGGTCGCGATCGACCCCCTGCCAGTCGTCGGCGTCGGCCTTCGAGGCTTTGGCCTTTCCGGCACGCGGTTCGAGGAGCACGACCGGACGCTGGCCGCGCATCACTTCCCAGGAGAGGGCGTTGAGCATCACCACCGGCCGGTCCCCGGGACTCCGGTCGAGGAGCCCCTGATCGAGGAGTTGATGGACGAGGTTCTCCGCCGTTCGCTGGTCGATCGAGGCGAGCAGCCCGAAAGTCGACAACCGGTCGTGGCCATGGCGGAGGATCCCGTCGGTCTTTGCACCGCGGAGAACCTCGCAGACATGGCGGACACCGAACCGTTCGCCGACCCGGGCCACGCAGGAGATCAGTTTCTGCGCCGTGACGGTGGAGTCGGGGAGGCTCTCGGTCTCGCCGAGGCACAGATCACAGGCGCCGCAGGGCTCGGCGCCGTAGGCCTGCCCGAAATACTCCGAGAGGGCCGCATGCCGACAGCGTGCGGCCTGGGCGTACCGCCGCATCGAATGGAGGTGTTCGAGTTGTCCGGTGACGAGCTTCCCCTGCTCGTCGGGATCGAGGTCTGATTCGCCGGCGCTCTTCCGCACGAGTGATTCCCAGCTGAAGACGTCGGCCGAGGAGTAGAGGAGCACGCACTCGGCCGCGAGGCCGTCGCGGCCGGCACGCCCTGTCTCCTGCTGGTAGGCCTCGAGGCTCTTGGGGAGCGAGGTGTGGAGGACCAGACGCACATCGGAGCGGTCGATCCCCATGCCGAAGGCCACCGTGGCGACAACGACGTCGATCGTCTCGCGGGCGAAGGCTTCCTGCGTCCGCCGCCTTTTGGTCGGGTCGAGCCCCGCATGGTAGGGCTTGGCCAGGATTCCCTCGGCGGTGAGGCGGGCGGCGAGTTGCTCGGTCTCCTTCCGCGAGATGCAGTAGACGATCGAGGCTTCGCCACGGTGGCGGCCGAGCGTGGTGAGCGTCTGTGCGATCCGGTCGGTCCGGGGAACGACGCGGTAACAGAGGTTCGGCCGATCGAATGTCCCGAGGAGGATCCGCGGCGAACGGAGGTGGAGCTGGGTGGCGATGTCGGCCCGGACCCGCGGCGTGGCCGTGGCGGTGAAGGCATGCACGCTCGCCGACGGGAAGCGGTCACGGAGCATCGACAGCTGCCGGTACTCCGGCCTGAAGTCGTGGCCCCATTGGCTGATGCAGTGGGCCTCATCGATCGCGAACCGCTTCACGCCCACGCGGGCGAGGAGGTCGAGGAGCCCGCCGTTGACGAGCCGTTCCGGGGCCGTGAACAGGAGCCGCAGTTCCCCGGCCGCGAGCCGGTCGCGGACATTGGTCCGTTCCTCCTGGGACATCTGCGAGTGGATGGCCGCCGCCGGATAGCCGATCGCCTCGAGGGCGTCGACCTGATCCTTCATCAACGCCACCAACGGCGAGACAACGACATCGGTGGTCTCTCCGACCAGCGGCGGCAATTGGTAGCAGAGGCTCTTTCCCCCGCCGGTCGGCATGACGACGACCGAGTCGTGGCCGTCGAGAGCCGCCGAGATCGCCTCCGACTGGAGCGGCCGGAGTTGGTCGAAGCCCCACCAGCGCGCGAGCACATCGGCGATCCGCGGGTCGGTCGGCCGCGAGGCACCGGGTGCCGGGCCGTGGGAGTCGGAGGGTGGTGGGGCAGCCGGCCCTGGCACAGCGATACCTGCTTGTGGTGGCGGAGCGGCAGGATACCACAGGGGCCCCGGGGAGAGGCCGGAAGGGGGGCAGGACGTCGGCCCCACGCAGGCGGAGGGCCTTGGCGGGAGTCTCCGGCTACACTGGGGCCCATGCTCTGGATCGCCTGGAAAATGCTGATCGGGAACCGTGCGAAGTATCTCGGCATCGTGTTCGGTGTCGCATTCGCGGCGCTCCTCATCGCGCAGCAATCGTCGATCTTCTGCGGGCTGATGAGCCTGACCGTGAGCCAGATTCTCGACGTCGAAGGGGCCGGGATCTGGGTGATGGATCCGAAGGTCAAGTACGTCGATGACGTCAAGCCGATGGCCGACACCCATCTCTACCGGGTCCGGGGCGTGCCGGGAGTCGATTGGGCCGTCCGGCTCTACAAAGGGATCGCCCGCGCGCGGCTCGACGAGGGGGCTTACGAACAGGTGATCCTCCTCGGGCTCGACGATGCCACGTTCATCGGTGCCCCGATGAACGTGATCGAGGGGAGCATCGACGACCTCCGTGCTCCCGACGCGGTGATCATGGATGCGGTCGGGTATGGCAAGCTCTGGCCGGGAGAGCCTTTCAAGCGAGGCCGGATCCTCGAGATGAATGACCGGCGGGCGGTGATCGTCGGCCTCGCCCGGGCACGGAAGACCTTCCAGACATTCCCGGTGGTCTACACCCGCTACTCCCAGGCGGTCCGGTTCGCCCCGCCGGAGCGCAAGGTGCTGTCGTTTGTGCTCGCCGATCCCAAGCCGGGGGTCGATCCGGGGGAACTGGCGGCGCGGATCAGCTCCCAGACGGGCCTTCAGGCACTCACCCGTCAGGCATTTCTCCGCAAGACGATCCGCTACTATCTGCTCAACACCGGCATCCCCCTCAACTTCGGCATCACCGTCGCGCTCGGGTTTCTCGTCGGCACCGCGATCGCCGGGCAGACGTTCTACCTGTTCATCGTGGAGAACATCCGCCAGTTCGGCGCCCTCAAGGCGATGGGGACGGGGAATGGCACGATCCTCCTCATGGTTCTTTTCCAGGCGCTTCAGGTGGGGCTTGTCGGCCTCGGCGTCGGTGTCGGCTTGGCGGCCCTGTTCGGCTGGAGCACCCGCCCGCTGGCGAAGCTCTCCTTCTTCATGCCCTGGCAGGTGCTCGTGATGACGGCAGTGGCCGTGTTCCTGATCGTGCTCCTGGCGAGCCTGCTCTCGATCCGCCGCGTGTTTGTCGTCGATCCCGCGATCGTGTTCCGGGGCTGATCGCCGTCCCTATTCCTGCCACTGCCGTACCGTGATGCCCATCGCCACTTCCACCACCGCGACCGCTGTCCGAGTCCGCGGCGTGACAAGGGATTTCGGCGAGGGTGACGCCGTTGCCAGGGCGCTGCGTGGTGTCGACCTCGACATCCCCCACGGCGAACTGCTCATGCTCGTCGGCCCCAGCGGCTGCGGGAAGACGACGCTCGTGTCGATCATCGCCGGCACCCTCCAGCCGACCGACGGGGATGTCGAGGTCCTCGGGCACGATCTGGTGGCATTGCGGCCGGCGGCCCGGGTGAAGTTCCGCAGGGAGAACGTCGGCTTCATCTTCCAGTCGTTCAACCTCCTCCCGGCCCTCACTGCGGTCGAAAACGCGGCGGTGCCTCTGATCATTGCCGGCGTGTCGCGTGCCCGGGCCCTCCCTCAAGCCGCTGCCATGCTCGACAGGCTCGGCCTCGGCAATCGGCTGACCAACCTGCCGAGCGAGTTGTCCGGTGGTCAGCAGCAGCGTGTGGCGATCGCCCGGGCGCTCGTCCATGAACCACGCCTGCTTGTCTGCGACGAGCCCACCAGCGCCCTCGACGCCGAAAATGGACGCATCACGATGGAATTGATCGCTCGAATCGCCGTCCAGCCCGACAGGGCGGTGATCGTCGTCACCCACGACCAGCGGGCGTACGCCTACGCCGACCGGATCGCGATGATGGAGGATGGCCGGATCGTGTCGGTCGAAAAGGGAACCCGGCGGACTGCGATTGGCCCGCCATCGCAGGCGAGTTGAAGGACAGACAGGATGCCACCATGACCATTTCCCACCATGCTTCCGAGCCGACACGGATGCCAGAGGCAACCTCTGCCGCGGCTCCGGCCCCTCTCCGCCTCGAACGCCCCCGCAGCCTTGGCGACCTGCTCACGCAGTTCGGGTTGCCGGCACTGGCGCTTGCGCTGGCATCGTTTGCCGGTTGGTTTGTCTGGACCACCCGTCCGGTCGAGCACTCCCCGCCGCCGCCGGCCAGGCCGACGCGGAGCCCTTTTGCCGAGGCGCTGGCCTGTTCGGGGGTCGTGGAGGCGCAGTCGGAGAACATCGCCGTCGGCTCTGCCACGCCGGGGGTGGTCGTGGAGGTGCTCGCGAAAGTCGGGGATGGGGTGGAGGTGGGGACAGCGCTCTTCCGCCTCGATGACCGGGACCTGCGCGGTGAACTCGCGGTGCGGAAGGCGGCGGTCGAGCAGGCGCGAAGCGATCTGATCCGCCTCGAGGCCGAGCCGCGCCGCGAGACGATTCCCCCGCTCGTCGCGTCTGTTAATGAGGCCAAAGCTGCCTCTATCGAGGCCGCCGACGCCCTGCGGCGGGCCGAGGAACTGTTCACCAAGCAGGCGATCGCCGAGCAGGATGTGATCGAGCGACGCCAGGCCGCCTCCTATGCCCGGGCGGCCCTTCAGAAGGCCGAGGCGGAACTGGCCCTCCGTGAGGCGGGATCCTGGAATTACGACCGCGATGTTTCGCGGGCGGCGATCACCAAGGCGGAGGCCGATGTCGAGCGAACCGAGATCGACCTCGATCGGCTCACGGTGCGGTCGCTCGTCGCCGGCAAGGTGCTTCAGGTCAACGTCCGACCAGGGGAGTTTGTCGGGGCTCCGCCGGGGCAACCGCTCGTGATCCTCGGGGATGTCGATCGGCTCCATGTCAGGGTCGACATCGATGAATTCGAAATCGACCGATTCAACCGGTCGGCCCCCGCGAGGGCGATTCCCCGAGGGGGGGCTGGCATCGAGTACACGCTCGACTTCGTTCGTATCGAGCCATTTGTGGTGCCGAAGCGATCGCTGACCGGTGACAACTCGGAGCGGGTCGATACCCGCGTTCTCCAGGTGATCTACGACTGCGCACCAGCGGGCGACGGCGCTTCCGGACAGGGGAAGAGGCTGTTCGTGGGCCAGCAGGTCGATGTGTTTATCGAGGCGGGCCTCGGTGTCGGAACTGACGGGAGCGGGCAGGGGGGGGAGGCGAGTCAGGCTGGAGTGGGTGGGGCACGCTGAGGAGGAAGGGGAATCCAGGAGGGCGCTGCCGGCCCGATTCCCGGCTTGCGACCCGACGGTGGGGCTGGGAGATTCTCCGCCCCATGTGTCCTGCTCCCCGTCATCGTCGTGTCCGCCGCCGCCCTAATCGGGCCGTGGCCGTTGGTTGTCTGGCGCTCCTTTGTGGTGGCGTCGGACAGGCTGCGGTGTCGGCCGAGCAGCGGTCGATGGCGACGATGGATGCCGGGGGGATGTTCATTCCCGGTTCCGATCCGCGCACGCTTTGGCGCGAGACACTGGCGACCATCTCGGCAGAGTGGCCGGTGGCCCGGATGGTCGAGCCAGACTTCGCGTCCCGTCCCGCGGGGCAGGGAATGATCGAGTCGGCTTGGGTCGAGCCACCCCCTGCGCCTCTGGTGCCCGGCGTCATCCCCACCAGCCCCAGCCTCTCCCCGCCGCGACGGCAGCGGTTGGTTGTGCGATTCTCGCCCGGCACGAGCGGGGCATGGCTTGAGGCGGTTCTCGAGACGCAATCGATCGCCGAGGCCCACGCGCCCGCAGGCCCTGGGCGTGTCGAACTCGTGGGGGGGTGGCAGGGGGAGCAGCCGCTCTCGGGGAGTCGGGACGTGACGACGATCCTCGCCGCACGCCTCGCTCCCTCAGCAGAGCCGATCTATACGCTGCCGCCGCTTGCCGAAGCGGGATTCGATGGCCCCGGAGGGCGCGAGCCACCCTGGGCCCACAGTGCCCATCCACGGCTCTCGCGGGCGGGATACAAGGTGCTCGAGGACTACAAGAATTTCTACTCCTGCGAGAGCCTCGTCTGTATCACGGCCGCCTTCGGGGCCGGTGCCCTGATGGCAAACACCGGCTTCGACACGACGATGCAGACGGCGTGGCAGCAGGGGGTGGAACCGACCGATCTGGGGACGTTTTTCTCCGACTGCAAGCCGCTCGGGGAGGGGCGCTACGCGCTGCCGGTGTTCGGTGCCGCCGCGATCACCGGCATCATCCTTGAGGGGCATCCCACCGGTGACATCGTCGGCGAATGGGGGTCACGGTCGCTGCGGATGTTTGTCGTTGGGGCGCCGCCGATCTATGTGCTCCAACTCGCCACAGGGGCCTCGCGTCCCGTCGATGGCTATGGCAGTCAGTGGCACATGTTCAACGACAACAACGGTGTCAGCGGGCATGCGTTCATCGGCGCCATTCCCTTTCTCGCCGCCGCAGAGATGGTGGAAAACCCATGGGCCAAGGGGGGGCTCTACGTCTGCTCGACGTTCACCGGCCTGTCACGGATGACCGACAACGCCCACTACCCATCGCAGGTCTTTCTCGGTTGGTATCTGGCGTTTGCCAGTTCGATGGCGGTCAGCCGCACCGAACTCCATTTCGATGGGATGGAGGTGCGCGTCGTGCCCCTGCCGATCGCCGATTTGGGTGGCATGGCGGTCGAAGCCCGCTGGTGAAAAGGCAGGTCTGGGGGCGGCGTTCATCCCCCGGCAATCACCCCAATCCGGTAGGTTGCGTCGGTCTGAAACCTTGGTAGCCTTCGTCGCTTACGGAGGCTGCGCGGCCTGGGGACTTTTGGTGGCGCGGCGTTTTTTGCGATCGGTGCTTCGCGCGAACCACCCCCCCCTTCAAGGAGCCTATCCCATGTCCGTGCTGAATTTCCCCCCCATCAAGACGATCCATGGCCTGATCGACGATCACAAGAGCCTGCCCAAGCACGGCGCCGTCGGCGACGCTTGGTATGAGGAGCATGCCGGCCTGCTCTGGGTGTGGGATCAGGATCTCGAGAAGTGGCGTGACCTGAACCTGTGGCACGGCCGTGGGTTTGCCGCGAGCGTCGCCAATCTCGTCGGACTCGGAGCGGCGACTCACGGAGCGAAGGGGGCCGCGGGTGACCGTGGTCTCGCCGGGGCGACCGGGCACCAGGGGGAGCGTGGGTTGCCCGGCGTGGCTGGTGAGCGTGGCGCTGCTGGCCCGGCGGGTGCCCCCGGGAAGGACGGCCTCCACGGCAAGGATGGCGCGCCTGGCAAGGACGGCAAGAACGGCGTCGATGGGAAGCCGGGCCTCGATGGGAAGCCGGGCGTGGCCGGTGAGCGTGGCGCTGCTGGCCCGGCAGGTGCCCCCGGGAAGGACGGCCTCCACGGCAAGGATGGCGCGCCTGGCAAGGACGGGAAGAACGGCCTCGATGGCAA
>CANGIH010000110.1 GCA_947453875.1 Planctomycetaceae bacterium
CGCCACCGGATCCGGCTCTTGCCGCCAGCGAGCCGATCGAGCACCTCCTCCTTCACCGCTGGCAGGGCGACGGAGGCCGCCGCCGCATCACCCGTGGTGGCCAGATCGGTGGCGTCCGGAACGGTGCCGGGACCGGTGCGTCGGGCGGTGACCTTCGCCTGGAGGCCGTCGCGCACCAGCCTCGCCTCGGCCAGATCGCGCTTGATCGCCAGCACCTCGCTGCCGTCGGCGCTGACGACACGCCACTTGCCCGCCATCTGGTCGATCGCCAGTTCGGAGCGGAAGTAGCCGCGGAGCCTCTCCATGGCACCGGCCACGGTGAACGGTTCCCCGGTAATCATTCCCCGCTTCACCACCGCCATCCACAGCCGATCGACATCGACCGCCGCGGCGGCGAACAGCAGACCGGTAAGGAGGCCGATGGCGAGGGCGCGGAGAATCGTCCCTGGCGTGAAGGCCCGCTCAAGCCGCTTCCCCCGGAAACGCACCGAGCCCGAGGATGGGGCATAGATTCCGCTGACACAGTTGAAGGCGGTGGTCTTTCCGGCGCCGTTGGGTCCGATGAGAGAGACGATGCTCCCCTCGGCAACGTCGAGATCGAGTTCCGACACGGCGACGAGTCCACCGAAGCGCACCGTGACCCGATCGACATCGAGGAGGGGCGTGCCGGCCGGGCCTGAACGATCCTTCATGCTCCTTGCCCCCCGTCGTGGAGTTCCGCCGCCATCCGCCGTGACGGGATCAGCCCCTCGGGGCGGTAGCGCATCACGAGCACCAGCGCCAGCCCGAAGATCGCCAGCCGCCAACCGCTGAATGACAGATAGCTCAATCCCTGCGGATTGACGTTCATCTGCTGGATCCAGGAATCGGCCCACGGCGCGAGAACCGTGTCGAAGCCGACGAGAATCGCCACTCCCAGGAGCGTGCCGGGAATGCTCCCCAGGCCCCCGAGGATCACGGCACAGAGGACCATGATCGAGCGGTTGAAGTCGTACGCGTTGGGATCGGCGGTTGTTGAGAGGCTCGCCGCATAGAGGCAGCCGGCCAGCCCGGCCACCGCCGACGACATCGCGAAGGCCGCGAGCTTCACCTTCGTGGCGGAGATCCCCATCGCCTGGGCAGCGAGTTCGTCCTCGCGGACCGCGACCAGCGCCCGGCCGAGGCGGGAATTCTCGAGCCTCCGCATCGCCAGCACCACCCCGGCAAGCGCGAGGAGGGCAAGGTAGTAAAACCAGCGCGGATCGATGGCGAATTCCTTCCCGAGATCGATCCCCTGCAGGATTACCCCTGCTCCGGGCGGTGGGACGGGGTTGAGCCCCTTCATGCCGCCGGTGATCTGCTCCAGGTTCCGCAGCGTCACCTTCACCACCTCGCCGAAGCCGAGCGTCACGATCGCCAGATAGTCGCCGCGCAGGCGAAGCGTCGGGGCACCGAGGGCGAGCCCCGTCCCGGCAGTGACGAGCATGGCGATCACGGCCGCGGGGAGAAACCCGATCTGGAACGGATACATCGGCACGGTGAGGATCGCGAGCACGTACGCCCCGATCCCGAAGAATGCCGCGATACCGAGGTGGACGAGCCCCGTGTAGCCCACCATCACATTGAGCGCCAGCGCCAGGATGCAGTAGATGAAGAGCGTCGTCACCTGCCCGCCGAGCGCGCCGCCGAGGGGGGGCACGAAGAGCGGCGCCAATGCCAGCACGGCCAGCGTGACCAATTCCCATCGCTGCGAGAGAAAGTCCCACGCGGCTCCCCGGGAGGGGGAGGACACGGCGGCGGCAGTGTGGGGGGATGGGGCGGCCACGGGTCTATACCTTCTCCTTCACCCGGCGGCCGAGCAGGCCCTCGGGACGGAAGACGAGGATCACGATCAGGATCGCGAACACGATCGCCCCGGTCCAACGCTCCCCGACATAGGCACTCGCAAGCGCCCGCACCAGGCCGATGACCAGCCCGCCGAGTACCGCGCCAGGGATACTGCCGATACCGCCGAGCACCGCGGCGGTGAAGGCGTAGAGGCCGTTCTGGAAACCCATCTGGAAGCCGATGGTGTTGATGTACAGACCGTAGATCACGCTCGCAGCGCCGCCGAGGAAGCCGCCGATGAAGAACGTGGCGGCGATCACCCGATCGACGTCCACTCCTACGAGGGCTGCCGCGGTTGGATCCTGCGACACCGCCCGCATCGCCTTTCCGAGTTTCGTCCCCTTCACGAGCACCGAGAGCGCCACCATGAGCGGCCCGACGATGAGCAGAACGAGGAGGTCTTTCCAGGTGAACTGCAGCCCCTCCCCGCCGAGAAGATTCGTCGAGGGGAGGAGCTCGGGGAATGACTTGTCGGCCGGCCCGAGCCAGAACAGGCCGATGTTCATAAAGATGAATGAGACGCCGATCGCCGACACCAGCGGCGCGAGTTTCGGGGCGTTGCGGAGCGGCTTGTAGACGATCCTGTCCACCGCCACGTTGAGCGCCCCGCAGAACAGGCCGCAGAGCAGAACGAGGCCGGCGATCCCCACCCAGGTGGTGGCCGGCCCCGCGGCAGTCATACCGAGGACGCCGACCAGCGACAGCGCCAGACAGGCGCCGAGCATGATCAGATCCCCGTGGGCGAAATTGATCAGCCCGATGATCCCGTAGACCATCGTGTACCCCAGCGCCACCAGCGCAATCAGCGCGCCGTTGGTGAGACCGATGAGGCACTGCTGGAGGAGGAACTGGGCGGACACGCGGGGAATCCCGTGGGCGTTGGAGGTGGTCAGGGAGCCGAGGTGGCGGGGATAGTCTGAGCGGACTCATCAACGAGATCGGCCTCGTCCAGCACTTCCTCGAATTCGAATCGCCCGTTCTTCACGACGTTCACGGTGAGCGTGCGCATGGTCGTGTCGCCGTTCTCGTCGAAGCCCCAGTGGCCAAGGGCCCCGTCGAAGTCCTTGATCGCCAACGCCGCTTCGGTGATCGCGCGGCGGTCCTTGCTATCGGCAGCGGCGATCGCGCGAAGGGCGACACAGGCCGCCTCATAGCCATAGACGGCGTACGCCTCGGGGAGCTCGCCGTTGTATCTGGCCTTGTAACGCTCGACGAATTCGCCCCCCTTGCCGGTCAGCTTCGCCGGGGGCAGGCCGCCGAACGTGACGAAGCAGCGTCCCTCGAGATTGGCCGCGCCTGCCGAATCGATGAACACCTGCTCCATGCAGCCGTCCGGAACCATGAGCATCGCGCCGATGCCGGCGGCGGTCATGTCCTTGGCCAGTTGCCCTCCCTTGCTCTGCGTCGTGCCGCCGAAATAGACAAGATCGGGCCTGGAAGCCTTGACGGTCGCCATCAGCGACTTGAACTCCTGCGCCTTGGCGTCGATCGAGTCATGCCCGAGGACCTCGACGCCGAGTTCGCGACAACGCTCGTCGAACAGATCGGCGATTCCCTTTCCGTAGACCTCGTTGTCATCAAGGATGTAGACCTTCTTCACGCCCCTCCGCACCGCCCAGTCGGCTGCCATCGGCCCCTGGAGATCGTCGGCCGGGACGACCCGCGTGTAGTTCCGCCGACCAGTGGGGCGATAGACCTCCGGTTCGCCCGGCACGCCGAGGCCCGGCTTCGTCAGCCCCACGGCGGTGTTGGCTGGCGACACCATGAGCAGATCGCCGAGATTGAGGATCGGCATCGATACCTTCGCCGCGCCGGAATTGAAGGTGCCGATATAGGCGCAGACATCGGGATCCTGCAGGGCGCGGCGGGCGTTGGCGGCCTCCGCCTCGCTTGTCCACTGGCCGGCAGCAGCGGTGGAATCGTCGAGATCGAGGTACTCCACCCGGAACCGCCCCACCTTGCCCCCAGCCTCGTCGATCGCCATGCGGATGCCGCGCACGAGGGTGTCAGACTGGTGCTTCGCCGAGCCCGTCCGGGGAAGGCTGCTGACGATCTTCACCAGATCCGGGTCCGCGGGCCGGCAGCCCGGAAGGAATGCCACGACGATCGCCAAAAGGCTTCCGACGCTGCGGAGGAGCGGGCGACGGTGGTACCACGACGGAAGGTTCATGCGACGAATGTAGAACCGACCAATTCCTGCCGCAACGGGCCTCCGGCCGATCCCGCGCCCCGGAAGGCCCGTCGACGGGCCGTCACCGCCGCACCATCCGCCAGGCACGATGAATCCGCTCGTTGCGGAAATCCTCGGGAATCGTGCGGTTGGTGATCTCGCGGATGGTGTAGTCGGCGGCGAGGGAATCCTCCGCCAGGTGGAAGCGGCGGAAGTTCGTGGAGAAGTAAAGCGTACCACCTGGGGTGAGATTGCGGGCCACCAGAGCCAGCAACTCGGCATGATCGCGTTCGACATCCCATGGCGACTCGCTGCGGGCCGAACGGGAGAAGGTGGGGGGATCGGCCACCACCAGATCGAACGGCGGTTCGCCGCGGCGGGCGCGGTGCTCGAGAAAGGCCCGGGCATCGTCGCGCACGATCCGGTGCCGACCGGCGTCCTTGAAGCCGTTGAGGGAGAGGTTCGTGCGGGTCCAATCGAGATAGGTGTTGGAGAGGTCGACGCTCACGGTGTCGGTGGCGCCGCCGGCTGCTGCATGGACCGAGAAGCTGCCTGTGTAGGAGAAGAGGTTGAGCATCCGCTTCCCCGCCGCCTCGGCGCGGACCATGCCGCGCGTCAGCCGATGGTCGAGAAAGAGCCCGGTGTCGAGATAGTCGGAGAGGTTCACCCGAAACAGGAGCCCTCCTTCGTGCACGTCAAGCAGGGCCTCACGCCCGTCGACCTTCTCATACTGCCCCCCCTCGCGCTGCCGTCGCCTCACTTTGAGAAATGTGCGGTCATGGGGCACGCCGAGTTCCGCGGCGGCGGCCTCGAGCATCCGGTCGAGCCACACCTCGTGTTCGATCTCGGTGCGATCGTGCGGCCGTTCGTACTCGGCGGCATGGAGCCAGCCTGCATACCAATCGATGACGATCGGTATCTCGGGGATGTCACGGTCGTAGACCCGGAAGGCATCGGTGCCGATGCGCCGCGCCCATTTGGAGAGATGCTTGAATCGCTTGGCCAGACGGCGGCGGAAGTCGCCGATCTGATCTTCGACGGGGCGGCTGCCGCTCCGCGGCGGGCCCGCGGCTCCACCTGCGGGCCTGCCGGCCAACGGAGCGGGGGCCGTCTCGGGCGCAGGCCCGTGCGGGCCGTTCGATGCGTCCGGGGGGGGCGGCGCCAGCACTGGCGGCCGCTCCGGCACACGCTGCCGCTGGCGGATCTCGACCTCGAGAAGCCGGCAGGCAATCGGGCCGTTGGGGAGGGGCACTCGGTGGCTGGGGCGGAGGCCGAGAAAGCCCGCCGCATCGGTATCGGGGGCAAGCACCGCAGCCCGCCAGCCGCCGCAGGCATGCACGAGCCAATCGCCGATCCGGCGGAAGAGTGCTCCTGCGCGGGGCAGCGCGAGCCGCTCGCCGTAGGGGGGATTGGTGACGACAAGCCCGCCGTCGGCCGCGGGAATGGCCTGTTCAAAGTGCTTTTGTTCGATGGTGAGGTGCGAGGCAACGCCGGCCGCCTCGGCACACAGCCGCGTCGCCTCGACGGCTTTGGGGTCGAGGTCGCTCGCCTGGAAGCTCCCCGATGGGATCACGACCCGGGCCTCGAGTTCCTCCACGAGCCTTGCGGCGAGGTCGCGGTCGCAGTCGCGAAACCTGAAAAAGCCATGCCCCTTGCGCCGGGCCCGCCACAGGCCAGGTGCCATCCCGGCGGCCATCGTCGCCGCCTCGATGACGAACGTCCCCGAGCCGCACATCGGGTCGAGAATCGCCTCCCCCGGCGTCCATCCGGCGATCGCGAGGATGCCGGCCGCGAGAACTTCCGAGAGGGGCGCTTCGACCTCCCCCATGCGCCAGCCCCGCTGGTGGAGCGACTTGCCGGCGGCATCGCGGAAGATCGTCGCCGTGTCGCCGACAAGATGGAGCGCGAGGCGGAGCGTCGCTCCGCGCAGTTCGACGCTCGGGCGCCGGCCGCTCGGCGTGCGGAGCTGGTCGACGACCGCATCCTTGACGATCTGCGCCGCGTAGAGCGAATGGTTGAGGAAGGTATCGTGGATCGCCGCATCGACGCGGAGCGTGTCAGAGACTCTCAGCTGCTCGCGCCAGTCGACCTGCTCCATCGCGGCGTAGAGCGCCTCGGGGCTTTCCACCCGGAAGCGGCCGAGCGGTTCGAGGATGCGGATCGCCGTCCGGCTCTCGAGCACAGCCCGGTAGAGCGTCTCCTTCTCTTTTCCCGGCGGCGTTGAGAACTCGATCGTCCGCCGGCCAATCCGCAGATCGGTCGCGCCCACCGACTCGAGTTCCCGGGCGAGCACCCACTCGAGCCCCTCGAGCGTCCGCGCCGTCATCCGCGGCGGCTCGTCGGCGATCGGAGCCGGCAGCGGACGGGGAACGGGGTACACGGGGGGGAACGGGGCGGTCATGGAGGGCACGAGGGCGAAGGATGCGACAGGCGGAAACGGACCATCCTACCTTCCGGCCGTCATGAAAACGGCGGATGCCCCATCCATTTGCCCGCCGAGCCGTCGATCGCGCATCATGTCGGTCATGAAATACTCAGCAATTCCCTCCGTGGCCCGCCTCGTCGTTCTCTCCGGCACCGTGGTGACATGCCTTGCAGGCCCCCTGCCCTGTCCGTCGGCTCGCGCCGATGAGCCGGCAGCGCTCTCGATCCCCGACAGCGACGAGGGCCTGCCCGGCGCCGGTCCGATCCGCCGCTACGACTGGTTCAAGGATCTCTGGAAACAGCGCCGCGGCGAATGGGCCGGCAGGAAGGCCGCCGACAAGCGGGCCCTCGTCTTCCTCGGCGACTCGATCACACAGGGTTTCGGCGACGATTTTCATGGCGCCTTCCCCGGAGCGAAGCTCGCCAATCGCGGCATCAGCGGAGATACGACGCGCGGCATGCTCCTCCGCCTCGCCGACGATTGTTTGGCTCTCGATCCCGCCGGCGTCGTCATGCTCATGGGCACCAACGATCTCGAGGAAGGGGCAGAGCCCGAGACCATCGCCGCCAACGTGAAGGCGATCATCACCGCGATCGAATCAAAAAACCCGCGGACACCGATCATCGTCTGTCAGGTCTTCCCCAGCGCCGCCGACAAGAAGCGGCCGGCTGGCAAGATCAAACAGCTCAATGCCCTTGTCGCCGAGCATGTGAAGGGAGACCCGCGCGTCCGCCTGGTCGACACCTGGACGCTCTTCGCCGACGGAGACGGGGATGCGAACGCTGAGGAGTTCCCCGATCTCCTTCATCCCAACGAGAAGGGCTATGCCAAGTGGGTGGCGGCGATCAGGCCGGTCCTCGAGACGCTCGATCTCGTTCCTGCCCCTGCGGATGACTTCCAGCCAGAGCCCGGTTTCGAATCGCTCTTCAACGGCCACGACCTCACCGGCTGGGGCTACCGCGACCAGCCGACGCTCGAGAAG
>CANGIH010000111.1 GCA_947453875.1 Planctomycetaceae bacterium
CCGAGCGGAGCCCCGTGTTCGCGGAGCTGCATGGTGTCGGAGAGATCGATTTCGCCCCCGGATCGCTGACGGCGCTCCGTGTCCCCTTCGAGGGAATCATCGAATCGGTGGAGGTGTCGCCGGGTACGAAGGTGGCGTTGAACGCCGTTCTGGCCCGCGTCCGGTCGAGCGAGCTGGCGAAAATGCGTGCCGACATCCGTCGTCTCGCCTCCGAACTGACGGGGCAGTACGACGCCATGCGAAGGGCCCGCGAGCTGGTGGAGAGCGAGGCTATCTCGAACCGGCGGATCATCGAACTCCAGGCCAAGATTGGCAGCCTCGAGGCGGAACGCAACGGCATCCTCTTCGCCATCCGTGCCGCTCGGGCGACCGAGGAGGGGGAGGATCTGTTCGAACTTCTTTCCCCGCGAGACGGCGAGATCATCGAACGGCGGGTCGAGCCGGGTGAACACGCCCATGATCCGGAAAATCAGCCGGCCTTCATCGTTGCTGATCCTGCCTCGCTCATCGTGCGGGCTCAGTTCCCCGAACGGGACGCCCCGCTCCTCAAAGAAGGATTCCTCTGCCGCGTGGCGGTGCCTGCCCTGGGAGAGGTTCCGCTCCCGGGGAGGGTCGTGTCGGTGGTCCGTTCGATCGACCGTGAACGTCGCACCGTCGGCGTCACCTGTCTGTTCGACGCGGTGCCCCCGGGCGTTCGGGCGCACATGCTCGCCCACGTCACGATCGCCGTGCAGGGGGAGCCCGTGATCGTCGTGCCCCGTGACGCGGTCCTCCTCCGTCGCGATTCACGGGTGGCATTCGTGCGCCACGGAGAAGACAGACTCGAACGGAGGCCGGTGATGGTCGGTCCGGCCATCGACAGCCGCGTCGTTGTCCTTTCAGGCGTGAATGAAGGGGAGGATGTCGTCACCGAGGGCGCCGTGCTTCTCGACGGGGAACTTGATCGCTTGTTGTGAGGGCGGGAACCATGTTCGAGCGTCTCTCCCGTCTGGCCGTCGGTCGCTGGCATGTCGTGTTGGCGATCACGATCCTTTTCGCCCTCTACGGCTGGGTCTGCTTCCGATCGCTGCCTGTAGAAGCCTTTCCGGACGTCACCGATCCGCGCGTCGAAGTGGTGGGTGTCTATCCCGGCCAGGCCTCCGAGGAGGTCGAGCGCAGGGTGACGATCGAACTGGAGCGGGTGCTCGCCGGCACGCCGCGGCTCCTTGATCTGCGGAGCGTGTCAGTGTTCGGGCTTTCGCTCGTGACGATGACGTTCGAGGAGGGGACGAGCGATTTCGAGTTGCGGACCAGTGTCGGGGAACGGCTGCGCGAGGCCGTCCTCCCCGACGGGGCCACCGTGCAGTTGGGGCCGCAATCGACGCCGGTCGGCCAGGTCTACCGCTACACGCTCCGAGGCCCTCTCCCGCTCAAGGATCTTCGCGCGGTTCAGGACTTCGTCGTCGAACGCCGGTTGAGGAGCGTGCCCGGCGTGGCGGATGTCGTCACTTTTGGCGGCTACGAACGCAACTATCAGGTGCGGGTCGATCCGATCCGGCTCACCGCCGCCGGCATCTCCGTCGAAGCCGTCCATGCGGCGATCGCCATGGCCAACGAGAATGCCGGCGGCGGATACAGCGGCATCGGATCACAGGAATTCGTCGTTCGGGGGATGGGAGTGATCCGCGATCCGCGTGAACTCGGCGACATCGTCGTTGACACCCGCGACACGGTTCCGATCCACATCCACGATGTTGCCGACGTCATCGAGGGGGCGACGCCGCGCCGCGGCGCGGTGGGGCGAGGGAGGAACGACGATTGCGTGGAGGGGATCGTTCTCCTCCGAAGGCGAGCCCATCCGAGCGTCGTGCTCGAGGGGATCCACCGACGGGTGGCTGAGCTCAACGGCGGCATTCTTCCCACCGGAGTGGAGATCGTTCCGTTCTACGACCGCACCGATCTGATGCGGGCCACGCTCGCGACGGTCGGTCGCAATCTCCTCGAAGGCGCCGCGCTCGTCCTCCTTGTGGTGTGGCTGTTCCTCGGGTCACTGCGGGCGGTCATCGCCGTGGCGGCGGTGATCCCAGTGGCCCTCCTGTCCGCGTTCGTCGGTCTCAAGTGGTTGGGGCTCCCCGCGAACCTGATCTCACTCGGCGCGATCGATTTTGGCATCCTCGTCGATGGTGCCATCGTCGTCATCGAGGCCACGCTGCACCTGCTCCACCTCCGTGGCTGCGACCGGCGGACGAACCCCTCGGTGACTGCTGGAGTGATTGCCGATGCCACGGCCACCGTCGTCCGACCGGTCGCGTTCGCGATGGCGATCATCATCGTCGCGCTCGTGCCGATCTTCTTTCTCGAAAGGGTGGAAGGAAGGATCTTCGCACCGATGGCCTACACCTACGCCTTCGCCCTTGCCGGCGCGTTGGGCTCGGCCCTTGTTGTCGTGCCGGCGATCGAAAGGCTGATGTTTCGAGGGCGCTTCCGCACGTCCGAGCCCACATGGCTCGGCGCCGCCCGGTGGCTCTACCTGAAACTCCTCCACGGCTGTGACACCGTGCGATGGATGCTGCTGCCGGCGGCACTTGTCGGGTGCGGGGCGCTGGCTTGGTATGCCGGCGGCATCGGCACGGAATTCCTCCCCGAGCTCAACGAGGGGGGCTTCTATGTGACGTCGATCTTTCCATCGACGATCGCGCTGGAGGAGACTCGCCGGCAGGTGACGCTGATGCGAGACGAAATGCTCTCGGTCGCCGAGGTGCAGGATGTCATGTCGCATGTCGGCCGCCCGGAGAACGCGACGCAGGCCGAGGGGCCGAACAACGCCGAGTTTTTCATCACCCTCCGCCCGGAGAAGGAGTGGGGAAAGGGACGTACGCGGGGGGGAGTCGAATCCGAGCTGCGCCGACGCCTGTCGGTGATTCCCGGAGCCCAGCACAACTTTTCGCAGCCGATCACCGACCGGGTTTTCGAGACGATCTCCGGCATCATCGGGCAGGTTGTGCTCAAGATCCGGGGTTCGGATCTCGAGGAGATGACGCGCCTGGCCGAGGAGGCCCGCAGGCGACTCGCTGCCGTGCCTGGGGTGGTCGATTTGGCGATCTATCAGGCCGGCGATGTTCCCACCCAGCGGATCGAGCTCAACCGCGAGGCGATGTCACGACGGGGCCTTGCGGTCCATGACATCCAGAACTCGATCCGGATCGTGATGGGAGGGGAGAGGGCGACGGAGATATGGACGGGCGAGCAGCGGTTTCCGGTCACGATCCGCCTCCCGACGGAGGTCCGTGCGAACATGGACATCCTCGGTCATATGTTCGTCGGCGACCCCGCCAAGCGCATCACCCTCGCGGAGATCGCCTCGATCGCGCAGGTGCAGGGGCGGGCCGCGATCTGGCGGCAGGACTTCTCCCGCTTCGTGGCGGTCAAATTCAACGTCCGAGGCCGCGATCTGGGGAACACCGTGAGCGAGGCGAGGAAGGAGATCGCCGCGATCGAAATGCCAGCCGGCATCCAGGCGGCCTGGAGTGGCGAATTCCAGAACCAACAGCGGGCGATGGCCCGTCTCGGGGTCACGGTGCCGCTGGCACTCGGCGTGATCGTCGTCATCCTCTATGCCAACTTCGGTCGGATCGTTCCCACCATCTGCATCCTGTTGGTGCTCCCATTTGCCGCGGTCGGGTCGGTGGTGGCGTTGCGTGGGACGGGGATGAATTTCTCCGTATCGAGCGCCGTCGGCTGCATCGCCCTTTTGGGGCAGGTGGTGCTGTCGGGGGTGATCGAGTGTTCGTGTATCCTGCACGCCCGGGAGAGGGCCCGTGACCGGCGTTCCGCGCTCCTCGCCGGCGCCGGGGAAGCCTTCCGGCCGGTACTGCTGACGACGATGCTCGCGATGCTCGGGTTGGTGCCGGCGGCCCTGTCGCACGCCATGGGGAGTGAGACGCAGCGGCCGTTCGCGATCGCGATCGTCGGTGGATTGATCACCTCGCTCCCGATCGTGACCGTGGTGATGCCGATCCTGTTCTCACTCGCCATGGGGCGGCCGAACAGGCCCGCAGAGTGATCGACATCGATCCGATCGTGGGGCCTTCCCCCTCACCCGTCGTGGACGATCGCTTCGATGCGGGCTCGCTCGCCTCGATCCAGTGTGGCTTTCTGACGATCGCAGTGTCCGGCGGTCGTCAGTCGACCGGAGGCATCTGGCGAATCGTAAGCTGACGGAGGAGGCCGCTGCTTTCCGGCCCGAGCGACGTGTCGGCGGCACGGAGATCGCTCTCGGCCCGCCAGAACTCCTGCCGGGCCGAGATCTCGAAGATCTCGGCATCGAATTTCGCCTGCTCGCGGAGCGTCACCCGGAGCACGTCGCTGCGGCCGAGGCGCAACTGCTCCCGTTCGGCACCCGCCACAAGCTTGGCCAGATCGAGGCGGGTGCGGGCCTGCTTGTGGAATTCATAGGCCCTTTCGAGAAGGGAGAAGGCGTCCTGGACCTCGGCCCGCACTTGGTCCTCGGCGAAGCTCAATTGCCGGTCGATCTGCATGAGCTGGGATTCAACCGTCTGCAAACGGCCCCGTGCGTCGCGTCGCTGAGCCGGCAGCTGGAAGACGAGCGAAGCCTGCAACACCTGACGGTCGAGCCCATCGGGGCCGGACAGTGCGCTTTTTCCGAAGCCGGCATCCTGGTTGCCGACGAGTTGGCCGTCGAGGTTGGGGAGGGTCTGGTTTGCGGCCAGCCGTCTTTCCACAAGGAGCTTCTCCCGTTGCAGGGACAGCCGCTGGAATTCCGGTCGCGATCCCAGGGCTCGGGCGAGCGACTCCTGATAGAGGAGGACGGGCGGCTGCACCGGCTCCGGCACCGGTCGCATCCGGCTGCGCCGGGCCAAGAGTGGCCGACCGGAAGTGTCGCGGTGATAGAGCGAGAGATCGATCGCGGCTTGCTGCATCGCCCGGTCGGCCTGGACGATGAGGCCGTTGCGGAGGGCGATGTTCTGCTGGTTGTCGATCCGCTCGATGTTGGCGGTGGCTCCGCGGGCGACCTTCTGGGCAAGCTCGCCGTCGCGGCGGACGGCGAGATCGAGGAGCTGCTCACCGGCACCGAACCGCTCCCCGCTCCCCTGCCATGCCCAATAGGCGCGTGCCGCGGACCGCATCCAATCGAGACGTCCTCGCTCGATCGTCGGTTCGGCCAGCGCGATGTCGAGCTCGGCCTGGGCCCTTGCCGCCCGCGGGCGGTCGATGTCGCGGTTCTTGGCGAAGGGGAGCGTGAGTCCGCCACGCCACTCGCCCGCGTTGGCCGTTTTCTGGGCCAGGTTGTAGGTGGGGAAATCGCCATAGCCGGTGCGGAATCCACCAAACGCGCTGATGCCCCCGGTCATGAACTGCTGGGAAAGACCGAAATCGGACCGGTAGTTTTCGTAGGTGCCAGGAGCCAACGCATTGCCCGACATATTGACGTTCGTGTCAAAGGCACCCATCGCCGTTGTCAGCTTGCCGGATGCGATTCCCCGCTCCCGCTCGACCGCCTGAAGGAGCGGATAGTGGATGAGGACACTCTGCAGAACCTCGGAGAGCGTCAACGGTTCGTCCCGGTCATCGAAGGCAACCCCGGGAAGCTCGAGGGCCGCGGACGACGTCGGCGGCGCCACGGTGGTGCTGGCAATGGCCCCTGGGAGCGGTGCGGGGAGTGGATCGCTCCGTCGCCCCGGCGGGGGGGGATCTGCCGGGGTGGTGCCTTGGGCAGACCGCGCCGCGATGACCTCCGAATCTCCCCCGGTGTCGGTGCGAGGAATCGGTGCTGTGGCCGGAGGGCCGGAGGCGACGCCGGGATCGACGAGGTCGAGGAACGACTGGGGGATCACCGTCGGTGGCAGGCCATCCCGAGCGGCACTGAGCGGCGCGATCAGGCCGGCAGGCGCGAATCGCCCCGGCTCCGCTGCCATGCTGCACGGGGCGAAGGTCAGGGCGAGCAACACCGCAACGGGGCAGGTCAGAGCCTTCAATGCCCGAGTGAACAGCATCATCCCACCTTCACCTTCGGTGGCTTTCCCCCCTCGTTGTCCTTTCCGCCGCCCTCCTTGCCCGACGGGGCGAGGACCGGCGGAAATCCGTTGAGTCGTCGCCAGACCTCGTATCCGAGCGGAACACGGTTGAGAAACACCCACCCGATCGCCTGGTTGCCCTGGCGGAGCAGTTGCTGATCGGGCCAGGTGTCGTGCGTGAGGATCGGGTCTGGCTCCACGAGGATGCGGAACTTGCCCGTGCTGTTGCTGGCTGGGTCGATCTGGCGGATCTTGCCACCAAACGTGCCGACCGCCAGTTCGGGCCAGCCGGAGAACTGCACGGCGGGCCAGCCCTCGAATTGGATCCGGACATGCGGCATGGTTCCGGTCCGCTCCGCGTAGGCGAGGACGAGCGGGGCGTCGTTGCCGTCGATGAGGAGCTCGACCACCCGGTCGGAGGCATCGGGCACGATCGTGCACAACTCGTCCCCTTCCTTGACGAATTGCCCACCCCGGCTCACGTTGGCGGCGACTCGATAGACGGTTCCATCGCAGGGCGCAAGCACGATCCGATCCTTGAATCGCTCGATTCGGGTGTCGATTTCCTGGAGCTCGCGTTCGATCGAGAACAGGTTTTGCTCGCTTTTTCGGAGATTGCCGCGGGCGACGGCGATTGCCGAAAGGCCGGCTGCGTCGGCCTGCACGAGGAGCGATTCCTGCGTCAGGAGGAACGCCTCGGCCCGCTCGATTTCCGCCTCCGCCTTCTCGGTGTCGGTCGTGGCCCGATCGGCACGCATGCGGGCCTCATCCCGCGAGATCCGGCTTTCCAATCCGCCGTACTGGGGATTGGTGAACAGGTCATCGAACATCTGCGAACGGTTGCGTTCGTACTCCTCCGCGAAGGTTGCGTTGGCCCGCACATGCCTCGCGACTTCGATCGCTTTCCTCGCCGCATCGCGGTTGGCGGTGGCTGCGCGGATGGCTGCGTCTCGCGACGCCACCTGGGCCTCCGCAGCGGCGCGTTGCTCGTCGAGTTCCCGTCGTGCCGCCGCGAGCCGCTCGGTGAGGAAGCCCCGCTGGGCCTCCAACCTTGCCGAGAGCTCAGGATCGTTGTCTTCGATATCGACGATCGGATCGTGCAACTTGACGCGGGTTCCCTCGACAACGTGCCAACGGCGGATCTGCCCGGAAACCATCGCCTCGATCACTTGCATCCGCTCGACAGGCGCGAATGCAGTGACATCACCGCGGCCCTGGACGGTCTGCTGCCAGGGTACGCAAGCGAGGATGAATGGGGCGGCGAGGAAAAGGAGGGCCGACAGGGTGGCCCAGCGACGCACCGATCGCGGGGTCGTCACCGACACCGACTGGGCGCCGCGTGCGCGGCCGTGCACTCGCGACCGAGGGGCCGTGGGATCGTTCGCTATTCTCCGGGTCATGGACTCGGCGCCTCCAGCGTGGCTTGGC
>CANGIH010000112.1 GCA_947453875.1 Planctomycetaceae bacterium
CACGACCACCCACGAATTCAACAACGCCCTGACGACGATCCTCAACTACGCCCGGCTCGGCCTGCGTCACCGCGACGCCCCGACGCGGGACAAGGCCCTCGAACGGATTCTCTCCGCCGGGACGAGGGCGGCGAAGATCACCGCAAGCGTGCTGGGGATGGCGAGGCGCGGTACGACGCGGATGGAGCCGGTACAACTCGAGACGCTCTTCGAGGAGTCGCTGGTCCTGCTCGAAAGGGAGATGACGAAATACCGGGTGCAGGTGGAGCGCGAGTATTCCCCCGTGCCGCAGGTCACCGCCAATCCAGGGCAGGTGCAGCAGGTGCTTCTCAATCTTCTCGTCAACGCCAGGCAGGCGATGCCCCAGGGAGGGCGTCTGATCCTCCGCCTCTCCCACGACCCCGGCACCGGCCTGGTCGACCTGATGGTGCGTGACACCGGCTGCGGCATGACGCCGGAAGTGATGCGACGGATGTTCGAGCCCCGCTTCTCCACGAAGAACGGCCCCGACGAGACCGGCAAGGGGGGCACCGGACTTGGACTTTCGGCCTGCCGCGAGATCGTGGAGGCCCACAAGGGGCGGATCCGCGTGGAAAGCGCGCCTGGCAAGGGGACGGCGATCACGATCCGCCTGCCGGTGGCTCTGTCGCACCCTGCAGGCTGACGCCACGCGGCGCACCCCCGCGCCGGCGGATGACACACTCCCATTCGTGGGCCTGGCCCTTCCTTGCGCCTACAATCGGCGGAGTCCCCCAAAGGAGACCCCGTCGATGCCCCAAGCGCTCCCTTCGCCCCCACTGACCGTCCCTCGCGATCTCCCCCGCTCGCTCCGCGACCTGCGAGCCTCCGGCTGGCGGAGCCGCACCGTGAAGGAAGAGGTGCGGGAGAACTTCCTCCAGGCGCTCGCCGACGGCAGGGAACTCTTTCCCGGCATCGTCGGCTACGACGACACCGTCATCCCCGAGATCGACATCGCCCTCATCGCCGGCCACGACATGCTCTTCCTGGGCGAGAAGGGGCAGGCCAAGAGCCGGCTGATGCGCCTCCTGGCCGGTTTCCTCGACGAATGGATCCCCTTCCTCGACGATCCCGCGATCCCGCTCCACGACGATCCTCTCAATCCCATTACCTCGGCAGGGAAGGCTCTCGTCAACGGCCGACCGGAGAGCGACGTTCCGATCGGCTGGTGGCATCGTTCGGAGCGCTACGCCGAGCGGCTCGCCCCCGGCACGAAGTTCGCCGACATCATCGGCGAGATCGACCCCTCCAAGCTCGCCGGCGGCACGAGCATGGCCTCGGAGCAGGCCCTCCACCTCGGCCTCATCCCCCGGATGCACCGTGGCATCTTCGCCATGAACGAACTGCCGGAACTCGACGAGCTCGTCCAAGTGGGGATGTTCAACATCCTCGAGGAACGCGACGTCCAGATCCGCGGCTATCCGGTCAAGTTCGACATCGACGTGATGCTCCTCTTCTCCGCCAATCCCTCCACCTACAACCGCTCGGGCAAGGTGATCCCGCAGCTCAAGGACCGCATCGGTGCCGTCATCCACACCCACTACCCCCGCGAGCGCGTCCTGGGCATCCAGATGCTCGAACAGGAGGCGGGGGTCGACGGCGGCCACTCCTGGCCGGTGCTCGTGCCCCCCTTCATGAAGGAGATCATCGAGCAGATCACGATCAGCGCCCGCGCCAGCAAGCACATCGACCAGCAATCGGGCGTCAGCGCCCGATTCTCGATCGCCAATTACCGGACGATGGTCGCCAGCGCCCGCCACCGGGCCGTCCGCCTCGGCGAGAAGCCGGCGGTGCCCCGGATCAGCGACCTCGGCCACCTTTATGCCTCGAGCCTCGGCAAGCTCGAACTCGATCTGATGGGAAGCCACCAGCTCTCCGAGCGACAGGTCCTCGATGGGATCATCGCCGACGCGATCGCCACCGTCTTCAATGAGTACGTCGAGAAGCACTCGCTCGACGGGATCGCGAAAGTCTTCTCCGAGGGGATGAAGATCGAGGTGGGCGACGCCGTGCCGTCGGCCGACTATGCGAGAATAGTGGCCGACGTCCCCGAACTGTGGGAGAAGGCCTTCGAGGTGAACGCCGCGAAGGATCCCGCCGTCCGCGCCTCGTGCATCGAATTCATCCTCGCCGGGCTCTACGCCACCGAGCGGATCTCGCGCATCCAGTCGCACGGCCACACGATCTACGACACCCGCGGTTACCGCTGAGAGGACGTCTCATGCCCACACGCGACGACCTCGGAGGCATCGTCCATTCCTACCAGGCCTACGACCCGGCGCGGATCCCGTCGCCGCGGCCTCCGCAGGTCGACATGGTGAGCCCCGCCATGGAGCACCTCCTCGAGTTCGGCGAGCTCGACGACCTCACCCCCGAGGAGCTCGCCGGCGCCGTGATCCTCGACCCCGAGCAGATCCGCGGCCTCGGGCCCTCGCTTGAGTCGCTGAAGAAAATGCTCGAGGCGAGAAAAAGAAAGATCCTCGAGCACTGGGATGCCTCCAGCGCCCGCAAGCGGGCCCGCTCGGCCTTCCGCGAGGCGGCGAAGCAGGTCACGCCGCCGGCCAGGCACAAGGAGATCTTCCACCGCGCCGTCCGCGAGGAGCAGCTCCGCCTCCTCGAGCGGCTCTGGTATGCCCAGGACGACGACCAGAGCCGGTTCGGCGCCGAACTCGTCGGCCTCGTCGACCGCCTCGGCACCGTCTACCAGCTCGACGAACTGGCGACGAAGTGGACCTTCACCGGCCGCGAAAAACTCACGGTCGACAAGGCGATCGAGGTCAAGGAAGAGCTCGAGGAGATCGACCGGCTCCTCGCCCAGCTCGCCGAGGCACAGAAGAACGCCCGCATCGGCCTGGTCGATCTCGAGGCCCTCGGCCGCTACGCCGCCGAAGGGGAGCTCGACGACCTCGCCCGCCTCAAGGCCCAGGTGGAGGAGATGGTGGCGCGGATGGCCGCCGAGCAGGGGCTCGACAAAGGGAAGAAGGGCTACTCCCTGACCCCCAAGGCGATGCGGCTCTTTCAGGGAAAGCTTCTCGAGAAGATCTTCTCCGCCCTCGATCCCTCGCGCACCGGCCGCCATCAGGTGAATGTGACCGGTGAGGGGGCGGTGGAGATGGTGCCGACGCGCCCCTACGAATTCGGCGACTCGGTGGCCCACATCGACATCCCCGGCTCGCTCGTCAACTGCATGCTCCGCCAGGGAAGCGAAAGGCCGCTCCGGCTCGACGCGCGCGACATCGAAGTCCACAGGACTCGCAACACGCCGAAATGTGCCACCGTCGTCGCCCTCGACATGAGCGGCTCGATGCGCCACGGGGGGCTCTACGTGAGCGTGAAGCGGATGGCACTGGCCCTCCAGGGGCTCGTGCAGCGCGAGTTCCCGGGCGACGCCCTCTCCTTCCTCGAGATGTACTCCTTCGCCAAACCGCGGCCGGCAGGGGAGATCGTCACGCTTCTCCCCAAGCCGGTGACGATCTTCGAGCCGGTCGTCCGTCTCCGCGCCGACCTGTCCAATCCAGCGATCACGGAAGAAGACATCCCTCCGCACTTCACGAACATCCAGCACGCCCTCCAGCTCGCCCGTCGCCAGCTCGCCCGGGCCGACACCCCCAACAAGCAGGTGATCCTCATCACCGACGGCCTCCCTACCGCCCACTTCGAGGGGAACGAGCTCTATCTCCTCTACCCGCCGCACAAGCGCACCGAGGAGGCGACGCTGCGCGAAGCGGAAGCCTGCCGGCGCGAGGGGATCGTGGTGAACGTGTTTCTCCTCTCCGGCTGGTCGCAGTCGCGGGAAGACATCCAGTTCGCCTACAAGCTCGCGCAGACCGCCCAGGGCCGGGTGTTTTTCACCTCTGGCAAGGACCTCGACCGCTTCGTCGTTTGGGACTACGTCTCCCGCCGCCGCTCGATTATCGGGTGAGCGGGGCGCTGGAAGCACCTCGTTGTTGCCAGCGCACAGGCGAGGCGGGGATCGGCGAACGCTTGAGGAGTGACGAGGTCCTCCGAGAAACGACGAAACTTTTACCGGCCCCGCCGACGTGCCACCCACAGGCTCGAGGCCCTCTGGGCTTTCCCGACCCTTGTCCCAAACGTGGCTTCGGGGTCGCCCATGCCCCGTCGCCGGGCGCTCGCGGAGGGCATGCCTCCCCTCCGCTCTCTCCGCGCCGCTTGCGCTTTCGCCCTCCTTTCCTTGGCTGACCGGCGAGGCCGGCTCTCGGAGCACGGGCGACCCCTCGCTGCCAGAGCTCACCTGGTAATTTTCTGCCGGCGCACAGAAGAAGGCGTTGCTCGCTAGTGCTGGTAGACGGCGTAGCCCAGTTCGCGGAGCTCCTTGGCCCAGGCCTCCTCGGTGGCGACCGCGTCCTCCCAGGTCATCGCCGGGAAGTCGGCGAAGAGATCGGGCCGCAGCCGGATGGCATGGTCGCGCACGAGCGGGCAACTCTTGTGACCGCGGAGATGGTTGACGTAACGGATCTCGGGGTCGAGCCCCGTCGAGCCGACGTAGAGGCAGGTCTGATCGGGCTTCGTGTAGCGGTTCTGCCGGATGAAGCGCCTGTCGCGGCGCACCTCCGACGCCAGTTCCACCACATAGACGCGGTGATGGAGCTTCGGACCGCGGCGGGATCGACGGATTGACATGGGAGCGAGCCCAAGGGCTGGCGGAAGGGGGGTGCCCGGCATGACGGGAACGCGCAGGGAGAGTCTTGCCCCGGAAATGGCGCGCGGTTGGCAGGAGTGGCGTCAGCCGGGCCCGGGTCCGGGTTCGATTCAGCGCCGTGCCCGCCGCATCTCGCGGGCAAACATCACGGCGCTTCCCGCACCGGCAAGGGTCGCGATCGTGGCAAGCGTCCACAGCGGCACGATCCGCCCCGGGGCAACGACCTCACGGTCCTCGGCCGTCTCCGCCAGATCGATCGGCTCGAGGCCCGCGGCCCGCCGCGAGCGTTCGATGTGGGCCTGCTGGCGGCCGAGAAACCTTCCCTCGATCTGCCGCTGACGGATGTCATACTTCGGCGCGATCAGCGCCATGCCGAGCAGCGCCATCGTCGAGAACAGCATCCCCCAGAACCAAGGGGAATCGGTGGGCCTGAAGGGCTGTGAAGGCATGGCGATGATCCGTTCGGCCGCCGGGCACCGGCGTGGATTCCACCGGTGCCCGGACGACCGTCAACTGAAAAGACCGTCGGACCGATCGGCCAGGGAGGGGATCGATCAGGCGATGCCCGGCCAGCGGGCCCGGACGTCGGGGCCGGCGTAGACCGCACCGTCGCCGAGGCTCTCCTGGATGCGGAGGAGCTGGTTGTACTTCGCGATCCGGTCGCTCCGCGAGGCGGAGCCGGTCTTGATCTGGCCGGTGCCCAGGCCGACGGCGAGGTCGGCGATCGTGGCGTCCTCCGTCTCGCCGCTGCGATGGCTGGCGATCGAGGTGTAGCCCGAGCGGTGGGCCAGTTGGACCGCGGCGATCGTCTCGGTGAGGGTGCCGATCTGGTTGACCTTCACGAGGATGCTGTTGGCGATCCCCTCGGCGATGCCGCGACCAAGCCGCTCGGAGTTGGTGACGAAGAGATCGTCTCCGACCAGCTGCACCTTGTCGCCGAGCTTCTCGCTGATCAGCTTCCAGCCCTTCCAGTCGTCCTCGGAGCAGCCGTCCTCGATCGACATGATCGGATAGCGGCTGGCGAGGCTGGCGAGGAATTCGACCATCCCGGCCGAGTCGATGCTCTTCCCCTCGATGGTGTAGTGGCCGGTCTTGGCGTCGAAAAGCTCCGTGGCGGCGACGTCGAGGGCGATGCCCATCTCCTTGCCCGGCTCGTAGCCGGCGGCCGAGATCGCGGCGAGGATGACTTCGAGCGCCTCGGCACAGGTGCCGATGTGGGGCGCGAAGCCCCCCTCGTCACCGACGGCGGTGGAGAGCTTCTTGTCCTTAAGGACTTTCTTGAGGGCGTGGAAGGTCTCGACGCCGGCGCGGAGGGCGTCGTCGAAGGTGTCGAAGCCCAGGGGCATGACCATGAATTCCTGCACATCGAGCGGGTTGTCGGCATGGGCACCGCCGTTGATGATGTTCATCATCGGCGCTGGCAGGAGGCGGGCTGAGGCGCCGCCGAGATAACGGTAGAGCGGCAGGCCGCAATGCTCAGCGGCGGCGTGCGCCACCGCCATCGAGACGCCGAGGATGGCGTTGGCGCCGAGATTCTTCTTGTTGGGGGTGCCGTCGAGTTCGAGCATCCGTTCGTCGATGCCGGCCTGGTCGAGGGCGTCGCAGCCCTCCAGTTCGTCGGCGATTTGCGCGTTGACGTTCTCCACCGCCTCGAGCACCCCCTTGCCGAGGTAGACAGCCTTGTCGCCGTCGCGCTTTTCCCAGGCCTCGTGGGCGCCGGTGCTCGCGCCCGACGGAACTGCGGCCCGACCGAAGGCCCCGTCGGCGAGGGCGACGTCGACTTCGAGGGTGGGATTGCCGCGGCTGTCGAGAATCTGGCGGGCGTGGACGTCGACGATCGTGGACATGGAGAACCTTTTCCTTCGGGGTCGGAGGGAATGCAGGAAGGCGGAGTTCGTTAGGCTTCGGCAATTGTGCCCGGTGACGGCCGGCACGCAAGACCGGCCGCCATCCCGGTGCGGGATTCCCGGCCGCGGCCTGCTATCATCCGGGCATGTTTACAGGATTGGTGGAAACCCTCGGACGCGTGGCGATCGTGGCGCAGGAGCCTCCGGGCATGCGTCTGTCGGTCGATGCCGGCCCGGTGGCCGACGAGGTCACCCTCGGGGCGAGCATCTGCGTGAGCGGATGCTGCCTTTCGGTGGTGGATGCCGAGGGAGCGAGGCTCGTCTTCCAACTCGGCCCCGAGACCCTCTCCCGCACCACGCTCGGGACGCTCACAGCCGGCGACAGCGTCAACCTCGAGCGGTCGCTCCGCCTTGCCGACCGGATCGGTGGCCACCTCGTCACCGGTCATGTCGACGGCCTCGGGCAGCTGGCCTCACGGGAGGAGTCGGGCGACTGGGTGACCTGCCGGTTCACCGCCCCGCCGCCGCTCCTCGGGCAGATGGCCTCGAAGGGATCGGTGGCGATCGACGGCGTGAGCCTGACGGTGGTCGAGGTCGATGCGGCCGGTTTCAGCGTCGCCCTCATTCCCCACACGCTCGCCGTCACCACTCTCGGCGGGCTCCCCCTCGGAGGCAGCGTCAACCTGGAGACCGACCTCGTCGCCAAGTATGTCGCCCGCTGGCTGGAGTCGAGATCATGAGTCGACGGGACGGCCCCCCACCATCGCGTTCTTCCGATCGGCGTCCCAAGGCCGCCGGGCGCCCCCCCCGCCCCCCGCGCCGGTCCGTCTCCCCCGGTCCGTCGCCCCACCAGAAGGCCCCGGCCCGGGAACA
>CANGIH010000113.1 GCA_947453875.1 Planctomycetaceae bacterium
ACGTCAGGGAGGACGAGCGATGAGGAAGATCTGCTGGATGCTGTTCGCGGCCATGGCGCTCTCCACGAGCACCGGCTGCCTCATCCCCATCTACTCCGGCGACCCCGTGCGTCGCGCCCAGCAATTGATCTTCACGTCGGAGGATCTTCGGGCGATCACCGACGAATGGGAGCGGATCTGGTTCCTCGATCAGCCGTCCCACATGACGATGTACCGCACCCACGGCGGCGTCCTCTGAACGACTGACGCATGAGGGCGGAAACCTGGCACAGGCCGCCCGACAGCGGCGAGGAAGCGTTCCCACGGGGTGCTTCCCAGGCGGAGGCCGGTCCTCCTCGCCCCGGGCGAACAGCCGTCAGATTTTGATCTTCGATGCCTGGAGCCTGATCTCCTCCACCGGCACCAGGTCGCCCCGGTTGCATCCCGGGCAGGCTTCCGCAGCCTCCGCCCAGGCCTGCGGAGTCCGCAGATTCGAGTCCCAAAACGGCCAGGTCTTGCACTGCCGGGGACGCTCCTCGTAGGCGGTGCACTTGCGCGTCTTCTCGTCGAGAAGCACGCAGTCGCCGCCTGGCCGTTCCTTGAGCGACCTCCGCACCCCCACCTGCTTGACGTGCTTCGCCTCGAACTCCGCCGGAGTGAGCCCGACGCGTGCGGACATCGCGTTGATCTCCTCCTGATTCACCCATACGTAGCCCTCGGATCCCGAGCAGCAATCGCCACATTGGGTGCAGGAGAACTTCAGACCACCGGAATACCAAAGCTCCTTGCTCACGCCTGCCATGGTGGAACCTGCCAGTGGATCAGAGGGGGGGAGGGAAATGAGGAAGAAACGGCGCCAAATACCCTGTCGGAGTTGCCAGACAGGCCGCCGGTGATCGCCGCGATCGCGGCGACGACGGCCTCGGCGTCGCCGGGCGTGTTGAAGGGCCCGAAGCCGACTCGGACGGTCCCCCCCTTGGCGGTGCCGAGGTGACCGTGGATCAGCGCCGCGCAGTGGAAACCTGCCCTGGCCTGGACTCCCGACACCTGCTCGAGAAGCACAGCCACGACCGCCGGATCATAGCCCTCGACCGTGAAAGCAACAATCGGCGGCCCGCCCCGCTCCCGCGTGCCGAGCACGCGCACACCCGGCAGCTGGCCCAACCCGGCTTTGCATCCTGCCGCCAGCGAGTGTCCATGGGAGGCGAGGGAAGCCTGCCCATGGCGTTCCCCCCAACCGATGGCCGCCGCCAGGCCGGCAAGCGCCCCGAGGTCGGGGGTGCCGGCCTCCATCCGATCGACAAATCGCTCGGGCATCGCCAGGGCATCGCTTCCGCTGCCGGTGCCCCCTTGGATCAGAGGCCTCGGCTCGATCCCGGCGCGAACGGCGAGGATCGCGATCCCTTCCGGCCCCTGAAGCCACTTATGGGCCGGGGCGACGACGACATCTGCCGCGTTTGAGCCGGCAGGAATGGGGACAATCCCCGCCGTCTGGGCCGCGTCGAGGATCGTGATCGCGTCGCGCTTCCGCGCCATCGCGACAAGCGTCTCGGCGTCCTGAAGGGTGCCGGTGACATTCGAAGCATGGCTGAAGACGAAGAGACGGGTGTCGGGGCGCCAGGCGTCTGCCACATCGGCCGGGTCGACCCGTCCATCCCCGTCACAGGGGACGACCGTGAGGCTGATCGTCCCCTGACGTTCGAGCCAGTGGAGTGGCCGGAGCGTGGCGTTGTGGTCGGCTGCAGTGGCGATCACGTGCCAGCCCGGCGTGACGATTCCATGGATCGCCATGTTGAGTGCCAACGTCGCCCCGGCCGGAAGCGCCACCCGCTCCGGATCGACATCCCCGACGAGCCGTGCCGCAGCGCCCCTCGCCGCCGTGCGGATCGCATCGGCCCGCCGGGCATCGCTCGAGGTCCCTCTGCCGGCTGCTGCGCCGACGTCACGAATGGCATGCAGGACCGCCTCGATGACCGGCGCGGGCTTCGGCCATGACGTGGCCGGATGGTCGAGGTAGCGGCGCGGGAGCGGAGAAGTCAATTCAACCCCCGATCTGGTACATCGCCCGCGCCGGGCGTTCGAAACCCGGTTCACCGATCCCATGCGCGGCCCGCTTGGCCGCCGTGCAGGCTACCAGCAGCGCCACCAGACGGGCATCGACATCGGCGTCACCCGAACGCAGCACCCCCCTGACATCCCATTCGGTCGTCGAAAACAGACAGTTGCGGAATTGCCCGTCGGCGGTGAGCCGGAGCCTGTCGCAGCGGTCGCAGAAAGGATGCGACACCGGATCGATGAAGCCGACACTGCCGCCGTCGGCGAAGCGCCAGTCGACCGCTGGCTGCCCAGGATCGGACGATGCAAGCGGTTCGAGCGGGCCGAACTCGCGCTCGAGGATGCCGCGGACCTCGGCGCCCGTGAGCACCTGTCCGCTCGACCAGCCGGATTCGGCATCGAGCGGCATGAATTCGATGAACCGCAACTGGAAGCCCGCACCCCGGCACAATCGCGCCAGCGGCACCACCTGCGACTCGGTGAGCCCGCGGATCGACACCGCATTGACGCGCAGCCGCTCGAAGCCCGCCCGACTGGCGGCGTCGAGACCGGCGAGGACACGGTCGAGTCCATCGGCCCGGGCGATCCTCCGGAAGGTCTCCTCGTCGAGGGCATCGAGGCTGACGTTCACCCGGTGGAGGCCGGCGCCGCGGAGCGCCTCGGCCTGCTCGGCCAGCAGCAGCCCGTTGGTCGTCAGTGCCACCTCCTCGATGCCGGGCACCGCCACCAGACGGGCGATGAGGTCGGGGAGTCGCGGCCGGAGGAGCGGCTCTCCGCCGGTGACGCGGATCGAGCGGATGCCGAGGCCCGCGGCCACCGTCACAACGCGCACGAATTCGTCAAACGAGAGCAACTCCTCGCGCGGCTTGAAGCGCGCATCGAGCGGCATGCAATAGGTGCAGCGCAGCGTGCAGCGATCGGTGACGCTCAGTCGCAGGTCGGTGTGGACACGGCCGAAGCGATCGACGAGGCATGTCGGGGCGGGCGTGGGCGTGATCGGAACGGCTTCGCTCATCCCCCCTCCCCGGCCACCGCCCGCATGTCGCCGGGGTGGGACCACCGTCGCGATCCATCGCCCCCCTCGTCGCATTTCCAGATCGGCACGACGGCCTTGATCCGCTCGAGGAGCCATTCCGCGGCGGCGAAAGCCTCCCGGCGGTGCGGCGCGCTGGTGGCGATCGCAATGCTCGCCGCACCGACGGCGACGGGCCCGAGACGGTGGACCACATGGCACCCCGACAGCGAGAACCGAGCCAGCGCCTCGGCGCGGAGTTCGTCAAGCAGCCCCAGGGCGAGCGATTCGTGGGCCTCGTACTCCAGCCCACGCGTGACGACACCTTCGGTCACCCCCCGGGTGGTCCCCACGAACAGCACGTTGCCTCCGGCGTTATCTTCGGCCACCGCCGCGAGGAGAGCGACGGTGTCGATCGGCGTTCGGATCAGACGGCAGTGGGGGCCACGGCCGCAGGCGGGCTGGGGGCAGGCTTCCGGGGAAGACATCATCAGCCTCCACTCACCGGCGGGATCACCGCCACGTCGGCATTCGACTCCACAGGGGTGTCGTCGCTGGCATATCGCCCCCCCACCGCGATCGCACTCCTTGCCAGCAGAGGCCCGATCGCCGGACAGAGGTCACCGAGAATGCCGCGGAGTTGGGCGACCGAGCCGCCGTCCCAGGGGATCACGAGGCGGCGATTGCCGGCTGCCTCGGCCATGCCGGCGAACAGGTCGACCGTCAACCGGTGCCCGGGAGGCAGGACATCGACAGATCGATCTCGGGGAGAGGCTTGCTCGGCCATGCATTCAACTCGTCGTCAGCCGGCCACTTCCGGCGGTGAGGAGGGGATCGAGACCGGCCGGACCGGGAAGCAGTCCCCAGGCCTTCGCCAGAAGTTTCACCGGATGGACTGTCGGCCTGGTCGTGCCCTGCTCCATTTGTAGCCGGCAGGCACTGCACTCGGTAGCACCGGCGTCGAGAGCGTCGCCGCGCATCGCCGAGACGAGCCCCAGCCCGATCCGCAGGCTGGCACGGTGGTTGTCGTGGTGGAGTCCCCACGATCCCGCCATTCCGGAACACCCCCGGTCAGCGGCGTCGAGTTCGAGGCCGGGCACGAGCCTGAGAAGGTGCTCCGTCGGGCTCGTCGGCGCCCGGGCGCGGAGGTGACAGGGGGCATGATAGAGGAGCCTGGCGGCCAGAGCGCCGAAGTCGAGCTTCAATCTCCCCTCGCGATGCATCTCCCAGAGGTAGGTGGTGGCGTCGCAGGTGGCTTCGACGACACGCTGCATGTCGTCATCCTCCACCAGCAGCGGATAATCATGCACGATCGCCGTGACCGCCGCCGGCTCCGTGCACACGATCCGATGACCGAGACGGACCGCCTCGGCCAGGATCCTGACATTGGCCGCCGCCAGCTTCCGCGCAGCGGTGAGATCCCCCGCGGCGATCAGGGGCATCCCCGCCGATCGCTGCCGGGGATCGATGTAGACCCCGACGCCGTGCCGTTCGAGGATCCCCACGAACGCCTCGACGAGGAGCGGGTCGTGGCGCCGCGCCCAGGTATCGAGGAAGTAGAGGACGCGGGGGCCGCCACGCCGCGACGGACGAGTCAGTCCGCGCCGGGCCGCCCAGCGCATCGTCCGGTTGCCGGTGAAACGGGGAAGCTTCCTCCCCTGGGCGACCCCGATCGTCTTCTCGATCAGCCACCGGGCGCGCGGGTCGGCGATGGCGGTATTGGCAATCGGCGCGAGCATTCCTCCCCACCGCGACAATCCGTCCGCCCGGGCGAGGAGCCAGCGCGAGATCCCGAGACTGTTCTCGGCGACATCCGCCCCCTTGAGCTGCATCACCAGCGCCGGGATATCCACGCCGGCGGAGCACTCCACCCGGCACTGGTGGCAGTTGAAGCAGGTGTCGGTGATCGCACGCACGCTGTCGCTGGAGAGGCTTTTGATGTCGAGACGCCCGGAGAGGATCGCGCCGAACAGATTGGCCTTGGCGCGCGGAGAGGATTCCTCAGCCGGCTCCTCCCGGTACCGCGGACACATCCGCCCGACCGGGCCCTGCGAGCGGCAGCTGCCACAGCCGTTGCAGGCATCGACCTCCGCCGCCACGCCAGGGGCAGGCCAGTGGAGCACCGGCAGCGAGAACGTCGCTGGGAACGTGGCCCCGGCGGCCACTCCATTTCCTTCCGTTTCGGTTCCAGGCCCCGGGGCCACCGGCAGGTCCGCCCCCGCGACGGCGCCTGCCAACAGCGGGGCGCGGAACGGAAAACCAGGCTCGCCAGCGCCGCGGACGATCTTACCCGGATTGAGGAGCCCGGCCGGATCGAAGAGTCGCTTGAGTCGACCAAACACCCCGGCCAGATCGGGATAGAAGCGCTCGAAGAAGCCGGTCCGCGACAGCCCCAACCCCTGTTCGCCGCCGATCGAGCCCCCCACCTCCACCACCTCGGCGTAGAGGGCCTCGGCGAGCCGGATGAGCCCTTCCCGGTCGGCGGGGTTGGCAGGGTCCGCATAGGGACGGACATGCAATTGCCCATGCGCGGCGTGGCCGAACACCATCGCCGTCGCCGATTGACGTTTGAGCACTCCCTGGAGCCGACCGAGGAAATCGGGCAACACCTCCGGCGGGACGACGATGTCCTCGACGAAGGGCACCGGCCGCGACACCCCACGAACTCCATGGAGGGTGGAGACCAAGTGCCGCGACAGATCCCAGAACTTCGCGGCGTCCCAGGCATCGTCGGCACGTCGGATATCGATGCACAACCGTTTCACCCCCTGGATCCGGCGGATGGCGTCATCGAGCCGGTCCGACGCGGACGCGGGAGTGTCGGCGGTGAATTCGACAAGCAGGCCGGCGTCGGCGATCGGGGGAATGAGGAGATCGAAGTCGACCCTCGAGCCGCGGGCGAGCGCCAGGTGCCGTTTGTCGAACAGGTCGCAGGCGCTCGGCGCGAGGGGAGCGAGTCGCAGGCTCGCCTGCCCCGCCTTCTCGAGCGAGTCGAAGAGAAACAGCGCCACGGCCGTCGCGCCGTCGGCCGGCACCGTCCGCAGCGTGGCCTCGGTCACGATGCCCAGCGTTCCCGCCGCCCCGCAGATCAGCCGCGGCAGGTCGATGAGCCCGTCGCGGCGGATGTCGTCGAGCCGGTAGCCACCATGGGAGCAGCGTCCGGAGGGCTGTCCGGCAGCGATCACCGCCGCCGACGCGCTGAGCAGCTCATCGACTCCGACCGCCAGGACCGCCACCCGGGCCGCAGGATCGCCAGGGGCCCCGGGTTGGGGGCCACCCGCAGGGGGAGGAAGGAGTCGGGGCAGGGTCGGCTCGAGTTCCACGACCGTGCCATCGGCGAGCACGACCTGGGCCGCCGCGAGCCTGCCGCGGACGGCCCCATGGCGCAGAAAGCGGCTGCCGGAAGTGTTCCGGCCGATCATGCCACCGATCGTGGTGACGGCGGCGGCCGCCGGATCGGGCCCAAAGGTGCGACCGCGTCGTTGGAGGTGCTCCTCGAGTTGGAGTCCGACGACCCCTGGCTGCACTCGTACCGTCTGCTCGGTGGTGGCCACGATCCGGCGGAGGAAACGGGAACAGTCGATCACCACGCCCGGCCCGAGCGAGTCGCCGGTGAGGCTCGTCCCCGCGCCACGTGCGTGCACCGGCACGCCGCGCTCGGCCGCCCACCGGACCGTCGCGGCGACGTCATCGACACAACGGGGACGGACGACCACCTGTGGCCAGATCTCGAACAGGCTGCCATCGGTGGCGTAGAGCGCCCGCGAGGCGTCGTCGCAGAGCACCTCGCCCGCCACGACCCCGCGCAGGTCCTCCTCGATCCGTTGCCGTTCCTGATCCATGCGTGCCGTTGTCCCCGTGGAGTCAGCCGCCCGCGGGGCTGCGGGAGGAGAGATCCTTGATCCGCGCCACCTGCTGGCGATGGCGTTCGTGGGTCTCGAGGTCGAAGGGCCCGAAGCCCTCGGCGCCTGGGCCGCGATACCGGGCGCCACACCGATAGCAGGCGACACAATCGGGAACGAAGAGATAGAGGAGGAGGTCGATCAGTGCCGTGACGAAGAGTACGGCGAAGGTGGCCACGAGTTCGCGCATCCCCCAGGTGACGCAACTGGCCAGCAGCCCCACGACGACGATCCCGACCCCGAGCTTCTGCGGAAAATCCTTGCGGACGAAAAGATCGGCGCTCGGGCAGACGAGGCAACGGGCGAGTCGGCGTGGTACCGACGCCCCCCCACTTCCGCCGGCCGGGGCGGTCACGAAGGCATCGGCGGGCACTTCGAGCGCCGTGCCACAGTGGCTGCAGGCAAGAACCGGCAGCGTCTCG